>CAKTUC010000051.1 GCA_934617135.1 uncultured Collinsella sp.
TGACCCCCTAATGCAAACAACGGCGCTGCCCAGCTAGCTACAACTTGGGCTGCCGTCGACACTATTCTACCCACGAACGACATTTTGGACAATCGGTAATGCCGCTTCAAAAGCCAGACGGATTGTGACAAAGGGACTGTCCCTTTGCCGCAATCTAAATATTGCCTTTACGTGTTGATGCACACGGTGTGCAATAATACTCGCACTGTGCAATAGCGCACGGACTGAGTAACAAGGAGGACGCTTGTCCCAGCTCGAGAAATGCGACCGCCGGTCCCTTCGCTCGCAGCGTGCCCTTCGCCAGGCACTTGCCAGCGAGCTTGCCGAAAGCGGCGACCTTTCGCGCATTAATGTCGCGTCGCTCACCGAGCGCGCCGGCCTTACGCGCCGCACGTTCTATTCGCACTACCGCGATATCCCCGACTTTATCAATCAAATCGAGGACGGCTTGCTGGCCGAGATCCGTGAGCGCATTGAGCTCATCACCGCAGCTCAGCTGCCTGATCTCTATCACAACATCGATGAGCTCGAGCCGGCGCCCGGTTCGGTTGAGTTGCTGCGTTATCTTGCGGCCAACCGCGACTTAATTGGTGCGCTGCTGGGTCCGGGCGGCGACCAGGCCTTCATTAAAAGGATCATCGACACCGCGCGTGAGGCTGTGGTGCCGCGTGCGCAGACGGGCATTTTGGGCCTGGCGCTGGGCACGTTCTTTGACTACTACGTCACCTACGTCGTGAGTGCCGAGGTCGGCATGATTCAGCGCTGGTTTGAGCGTGGGCTCACCGAATCGCCCGAGGCCATGGCACGCATTATGACGGTGCTCGCTTTTGTGCGCCCTGGTGACCTGTATGGCCAACCCATCGATATCAACGTGCCGGAATACGGCATGAAGCTATTGAACTTGCAGCTCGAGGACGCGGCCGACACCGCCGCAACCGTCGAGTCCAACAACTAAGAGGAGAGACAATGAGCAAACTCGTCGAAGGCATTAAGGACCGCATGGTCGCTGCCGCGCGCGAGGCCGCGCCTGCCGTGGTGGACGTTGCGCAGAAGGCCGCGACTGCCGCTGCCGAGAAGGTCGCCGAGGCAGTTGCCGAGGCCAAGAATGCGGCGGGAGAGACACTCGCCGCTAGCGAACCCGTCGTCGCCGCCGAGTCCGTAGACGCCACCGCCGCCCAGGCTCCCGAAGGCGCAATCTTCAACCCCGAGGCCGCCCGCGGTAACCTGCACTTGGGCATCGACGTGGGCTCCACCACCGTCAAGCTCGCCGTGCTCAACGACGATAACCAGATTGTCTACGCCAAGTACCAGCGCCACCACACCGATGTCCGCGCCTGCGCCCGCGACCTGTTCGAGGGAGCCGCAACCGTGCTGCCGACGGCCCAGATGACCTGCGCCATTACCGGTTCGGGCGGTCTGCTGCTGTCCCAGTGGCTCGAGCTGGAGTTTGTCCAGGAGGTCATCGCCAGCAAACGCGCCGTCGAGACCCTCATCCCGGCCACCGACGTCGCCATCGAGCTGGGCGGCGAGGACGCCAAGATCATCTACTTCGATAACGGCATCGAGCAGCGCATGAACGGTACCTGCGCCGGCGGCACGGGCGCGTTCATCGATCAGATGGCAACCCTGCTGCACACCGATGCCAGCGGCCTCAATGAGCTCGCGGCCAACGCCACCACCATCTATCCCATCGCCAGCCGCTGCGGCGTCTTTGCCAAGACCGACGTGCAGCCACTGCTCAACGAGGGTGCCCGCCCCGAGGACGTCGCCGCATCCATCTTCCAGGCCGTCGTGACCCAGACCATCTCGGGCCTGGCGTGCGGCCGTCCCATCCGCGGCAATGTTGCCTTCCTGGGCGGCCCGCTGCAGTACCTCTCCGAGCTGCGTCATCGCTTCTACCTCACGCTCAATCTGGACGAGGAGCACCGCATCGTGCCCCAAAACGCCCACCTGTTTGTGGCGAGCGGCGCCGCCATGGCGCACGAGTCCAACAAGCTCAGCACGTTCCCGCAGCTCATTGCAGCCATCGACAGCCTGGGTGACACACAGGGTGCAGAGGTTGAGCGCCTGGACCCGCTCTTTGCCACCGACGAGGACTATGCCGAGTTCAAGAACCGTCACGACACCGAGGTCGTCCCCAAGGGCAAGCTCGATGGCTACACCGGCCGCGTGTTCATTGGTATCGACGCCGGTTCCACCACGATGAAGGCCGCGCTCGTGGGCGAGGACGGCCAGCTGCTGCACACCTGGTATGGCAACAACAACGGTGACATCCTGGGCACGGCCAAGGTCATCATGGCCGATTTCTACAACCACATCCCCGCCGGTTGCACCATCGGCCACGTGACCACCACGGGCTATGGCGAGGCGCTGCTCATCGAGGCCCTCAAGGCCGATTCCGGAGAGATCGAGACCGTCGCGCACCTGCGCGGCGCCAAGGCATTCCTGCCCGGCGTCGAGTTTATCCTGGACATCGGCGGCCAGGACATGAAGTGTCTGCGCGTCAAGGACGGCGTCATCGAGCACATCATGCTCAACGAGGCCTGCTCGTCGGGTTGCGGTAGCTTTATCGAGAGCTTCGCCGTCTCTATGAACATGGACGTGCGCGCGTTTGCCGATGCCGCCATCCATGCCAAGGCCCCCGTCGATCTGGGCAGCCGCTGCACGGTCTTTATGAACTCGCGCGTCAAGCAGGCGCAAAAGGAAGGCGCCACGGTGGGCGACATCGCGGCCGGCCTGTCTTATTCCGTCATCAAGAACGCCCTGTTCAAGGTCATTAAGCTGCGCGACCCCAAGGAGATCGGCAGCCAGGTGATCGTTCAGGGCGGCACCTTTATGTCCGATGCCACGCTGCGCGCGTTTGAGCAGCTCACCGGCGTACATGCCGTGCGTCCCGACATCGCCGGCTGCATGGGCGCCTATGGTGCGGCCCTGCTCGCCCGCGATCGCGCCGGCGCCGACGGCACCTCGACCATTCTTTCTGCCGAGGACATCGCGCACCTCACCGTGACGCAAAAGCATGTCCGCTGCGGCCGTTGCTCCAACAACTGCCAGCTCACCGTCAACGACTTTGGCGGCGGCAGGCGCTTTATCACCGGCAACCGCTGCGAGAAGGGTGCCGGCCACAAAAAGCAGAAGACCGAGGCTCCCAACCTCTTCAAAAAGAAAAACGAGCTGCTCTTTAACCGCGAGGTGCTGAGCCCCGACGAGGCCCCGCGCGGCACCGTGGGCATCCCGCGCGCACTCAACATGTACGAGAACTACCCCTTCTGGCACGCGTTCTTTACGCGCCTAGGCTTTAGCGTGCAGCTGTCCGACCAGTCGAGCAAAAAGACCTACCAGGCGGGCATCGAGTCCATGCCGTCCGAGAGCGTGTGCTATCCGGCCAAGATGAGCCACGGCCACGTGATGAACCTCATCGACCGCGATGTCGACTTCATTTGGATGCCGTGCGTGCGCTGGGAGCGCAAGGAGGATCCGACTGCCGGCAACTGCTACAACTGCCCCATCGTCATGAGCTATCCCACGGCGCTGGCGCTCAACATCGACGAGATCCGCGAGCAGAATATCGAGTTCCTGTATCCGTTTGTGCCGTATCACGATAAGACCGAGCTCAAGCGCCGCCTGTACCAGGTGCTCGCCGTCGATCGCGTGGCCGATGCCGAGGCCGGTCGCGGTCGCGTGCGTGGACCCAAGATCACGCGCTCCGAGGTCGATGCCGCCGTCAACGCTGCATTTGAGGCCGATGCGCGCTTCCACGAGGACATCCAGACCATGGGCGAGGAGGCTCTTAAGTGGGTCGAGGACCACGGCGGCCACGGCATCGTGCTCGCCGGTCGCCCCTACCACAACGACCCCGAGATCAATCACGCCCTGCCCGAGCTTATCTCGAGCTTTGGCTTTGCCGTCTTTACCGAGGATTCGCTCGCGCATCTGGTGAAGCCCGAGCGCCCGATCCGCGTCGTCGACCAGTGGATGTACCACAGCCGCCTGTACGCCGTCGCCCGTTTTGTGACGATGCGCAACGACCTGGACCTGATTCAGCTCAACTCCTTCGGCTGCGGTCTGGACGCCCTGACCACCGACCAGGTGCAGGAGATCTTGGAGGCCAGCGGCAAGATCTACACTGTGCTCAAGATCGACGAGGTGTCCAACCTGGGCGCCGCGCGCATCCGTATTCGCTCGCTCATGGCAGCACTCAAGGACCAAGAGGCCGAGCGCCTCGCCGAGGCCACGGCAGCGGGCGAGGCCTACGAGCAGGGCGACGCCGCGCCGGTGGCGCCCTCCACGGATGCCCCCGCGTTCGCGAGCCGCAAGTACACGTTTGAGGCTCAGCGCGAGAGTGCTTCGACCGCGTGGCCCAAGGTGCCCTTTACCGAGCAGATGCGCGAGGAGGGCTACACCATCCTGTGCCCGCAGATGGCGCCGATCCACTTTGACCTGGTTAAAGAGGTGTTCCGCGGTGCCGGCTACAACTTGGAGCTGCTGCCCTCGACCGATCACGATGCCGTCGAGGCCGGTCTGCGCTATGTGAACAATGACATCTGCTATCCGTCGATCCTGGTGACCGGCCAGATCATGGAGGCCATTGAGAGCGGTCGGTACGACCTGTCCAAGACGGCCGTGGTCATCAGCCAGACCGGCGGCGGCTGCCGTGCCACCAACTACATCGCACTCATCCGCAAGGCCCTGCGCGAGAGCGGCCACCCCGAGATTCCGGTGATCTCGCTTTCGGCTGTGGCGCTCGGCGAGGACAACCCCGGCTTTAAGATTACGCCGGCGCTGCTTAAGCAGGCCGTGTACGCGGTGCTCTTTGGTGACGTGATGATGCAGATGCTCTACCGTTGCCGCCCGTACGAGGCCACGCCCGGTGCCGCCAACGCGCTCTACGAGGAGTACATGGCGCGCGCCCGCAAGCTGGCGCCCAAGTTCAACCGCCACAACTACACCAAGCTGTGCCGCGAGGCCATCCGCGCGTTCGACACCATGCCGCTCGTGGGCGAGGGTACTAAGCCGCGTGTGGGCGTGGTCGGTGAGATCTTGGTCAAGTTCCATCCCACGGCCAACAACCACGTGGTCGATGTCATCGAGCGCGAGGGCTGCGAGGCCGTGGTGCCGGGTCTGCTCGACTTCTTCCTGTACTCCATGAGCAACGCCGAGCTGCAGAAAGACGAGCTGGGAAGCTCTGCTACCACGCGCGCGGGCATGCAAGCGCTCATCAAGCTTGTGGACTGGATGCGCACGCCGGTGGAGGAGATGCTCGAGAAGTCCCGCCGCTTCGAGGCGCCCGAGCGCATCGGCACCATGGCCGACAAGGCCCGTACGGTGCTTTCGGTGTGCAACAACATGGGCGAGGGCTGGTTGCTCACGGCCGAGATGCTCGACCTGATCGACCATGGCGCGCCCAACATCATCTGCACGCAGCCCTTTGCGTGCCTGCCCAACCACGTGGTGGGTAAGGCTGTGATCAAGGAGCTGCGCCGCCAGCACCCCGAGAGCAACATCGTCGCGGTGGACTACGACCCCGGTGCATCCGAGGTCAACCAGCTCAACCGCATTAAGCTCATGATCAGCGTGGCCAAGGAAAACATGCGCGCCGGCAAGGGCTTTAAGCTCGAGAAGGTGGCACCGCTCGCGATGGACGAGGTCACCGGCCAGATGCGTGCCCACGATGGCTGCGTGAGCTGCGGCTCGGTGAGCGAGGAGGCCGTGGCATCGGTCGCCAAGCGCCTGGGACACGGCATTAAGAAATAGTCGGTCTGCTTCGAGCCGGATATGAGACAAACGGGTGGTAGCCGTGGCGGCTGTCACCCGTTTTTGTTGGACATATGTTGCGTAAATCGCCTTACTACTACCTCCTGCGAGCCCAGATTTCGGAAGTGCGGGGAAAAACTCGGAACCTCCGAGCACACTGCCTTTTCCGACTCTTGTGACCTGCGGTTTTGTTGTAAAAAAAGCCGGTCTGGTTGGCGAAACTCGATTTTTCCCCGCACTTCCGAAAACGGCGGTCCAACGACACACAGAATACCCTTCAGAACTCTGAGATAATGAACAGGTGTAGCCGTTCGCCGTTAAAAATCGTCCGTTTAAAGAACGAACGCCCGGGGTGTAGGCTCCTTACGGTTGAATAAATACACATCTATGGAATTACGTAAGAGAGGACTGTTCCTATGAGCTACAAGAGCGTTTGTGTCGCCGGTGGCGGCGTATTGGGAAGCCAGATTGCCTTCCAGGCTGCCTACTGCGGCTTTGACGTAACGATTTGGCTGCGCAGCGAGGGCAGCATTGGCCGCACCCAGCCTAAGATCGATCACGTCCGCGAGGAGTACATCGCTGCTATCGAGGGCATGGCGGACGGTACGGGCGAGTGGTGCGCCGGTATCGCCGATAGTGACCAGCCCTTCGATAAGGACGCAGCGCTTGCCGCCGTCGAGCGCGCCTACTCCACGCTCAAGCTGGAGCTCGATCTTGCCAAGGCCGTGGCCGATGCCGACCTGGTCATCGAGTCTATGGCCGAGGACACACAGGCAAAGATCGACTTCTACAAGAAACTCGCCCCGGTTCTCCCGCAAAAGACCGTCATCGTTACCAACTCTTCCACGCTGCTGCCGAGCACCTTTGCCAAGTACACCGGCCGCCCCGAGAAGTACCTGTCGCTGCACTTTGCCAACTCCATCTGGAAGAACAACATGACCGAGGTCATGGCTCAGGACCAAACCGACAAGCGCTACTTTGATGAGCTGGTCGACTTTGCCAACGACATCCGCATGCTAGCACTGCCCGTCAACAAGGAAAAGAACGGCTACCTGCTCAATTTCATGCTGGTGCCGTGGCTGCTCTCGGGCCTGGACCTGTATGTCTCGGGCGTCAGCGACCCCAAGAGCATCGACCTCGCATGGACGCGCGGCACCGGTGCCCCAAAGGGCCCGTTCCGGGTGTTCGATACCGTGGGCATCCAGACGGCCTACAACATCGTCATGCAGTATCAAAAGGTCCCGGGCCTGGTGAGCCCGCTGCTCAAAAAGATGATGATGCCCTACAACTTTAAGGCCATGGCGTCCGTCCTCAAGAAGATGCTCGACGAGGGCAAGCTGGGCGAAAGCTCGGGCGGGGGCTTCTTCAAGTACTAAAAAATGATCCCCGGGGGACGGAGGGAAACGGATCATTTTCTTCCGCTAACAGTGAGAAGATGGGCCCAGAAATAGAAAGGAGCGGCAATGGACCGACAAATCGTACTCAAGCAGGATATCCTCGATGCGCTTTCTGCCGTTGGCATGCGCTCGGGGCAGACGGTTATGGTCCATTGCTCGCTCAGCTCGCTTGGATATGTGTGCGGCGGCGCGCAACCGGTGATCGAGGCGCTGCTCCAGACGGTGGGCGAGACCGGCACCATCATGATGCCGACGCAGTCGTGGAAAAACTTGGACCCGGCGAGCGGCGTCCATTGGCAGGAGCCGCAAGAGTGGTGGCAGCTGATTCGCGATAACTGGCCAGCTTATGACAAACGCATCACGCCCGCCAATACGATGGGGGCCGTTGCCGAGATGTTCCGCACGTGGCCGGGCACGCTCCGCAGCGACCACCCGGCGCGTTCGGTGGCGGCAAACGGTTCGCACGCCCAATTCCTGACGGAGAACCACGACCTGAGCAACATCTTTGGCGACGGATCGCCCATCGCGCGCCTGTACGATTTGGACGGCTATGTGCTGCTCGTGGGCGTGGGCTACGACAAGAACACATCCCTGCATTTGGCGGATGCCCGCGCGCAATATCCCGGCAAGCACGACTGCGTGGAGCACAGCGCGATTATGGAAAACGGCCAGCGCGTGTGGAAGGAATACCGCACGCTCTATGTCGACGGCGAGGATTTCGACGAGATCGGCGCGGCCTTTGAGCGTGAATGCACGGTTCACACGGCGCCTCTCGGCAACGGGACGATCCGCTTTATGCGCCAGCGCGAGCTCGTCGACTTTGCCGTGGGCTGGATCGAACGCCATTGCGGCCGCCCTGAGTAATTCGGGGGAGGGTGGAAGCGTTGGGGATCTACGGTAGTATGCGACAAAATCTGAATTGATCGGGCAAGAGCTGTAGCGCGCGTTGACGTTTGACCAATGGAGCGCAATTGACCAATGGAGCGCAAAAATGCACCGTTCGCCGATACTCCTCTCGCGAGTGGTTGCCATATGGTTTGATGTTGGAAACATATGACTGCCGCCGGGCTGCGGGTGACGTTTGCTCTGATATCGGAGGTGCCAAGTATGTTTCGCGCTCCGTTAAACAAGTATCGGGCTGGTTAATATGGGCCGCCGTACTATCTCGATAACCCTTGCAGTGGTTTGCCTAGCTGTGCTCCTGGGCGCTATGGGGCAGTTCGCTATAAGTCGAGAAACATCCTATATGCAGGAATGTGCTTCCGAAGGCTTCGCCATTGATGGTTACTATCGGGATGACAAAACGAGTCGGGAAACCCTGGCTTTTCTTGAGGAGGACAACTGCCGATGGCAGCTGGTCGACAAGGGCGGCAGCTGCG
Source organism: uncultured Collinsella sp. (assembly GCA_934617135.1). Classification (GTDB taxonomy): domain Bacteria; phylum Actinomycetota; class Coriobacteriia; order Coriobacteriales; family Coriobacteriaceae; genus Collinsella. Next base: position 8,531 of record CAKTUC010000051.1, read on the forward strand.
TTGATGGACAGTTCGAGCGTATGGACGACCCCAACATTCTGGTATTAAAGAATGAAAACGGCGAAGAATTCGGTACGGTCCACGTGGCGTATATGTCACGCCGACGCGAGCAGGGTCAGCTCTATCTATTTAGAGATAGCAAAGTGACCCGTTTTTATCTGGTGAGCACCGATCCGGCGTTTATGGTGGAGTCTGGCGATGTCGATGTGGACAGTTGATTCACGGCAATAAAACAGCGAGCGGGGCGCAGTCGTGAACTGCGCCCTACATCACGTTACTTCACATCGAACTCCACGCGATCGAGTTCGGGCACATTGAGATCGATGAGCTTGCGGGCGACGTGGCGGTCGTGTGCCCCGAGCGTCTCGCTCGTCGTCACATGGGCGACAATCTCGCGCTCGACGATGCCCTCCTCGTCGCCTTCGGTGGCCGAAGTCTCGACGGCGACGGTGTAATCCTTAAAGCCCGGCAGCACCGCCGCGAGTTCTCGCGTGGTCTCGGTGACGCCGTAGCCGTCCTGCACGCCGGCCTGCGCCGAGCCGATGGAACCCGCCGTCATGACAATGCAGGGGATGGCAAAGATCACCGTACCCACAATGATGCGACGGCGCACCTTGCGCGACAGCTCGTCGACCTCGGCGTCTTCCTCGGCGGTTACGATGCCGTCGCCGTTGAGGTCGCGCTTGAGCGGCACGCGCAAAAGAAGCAGCACGGCTTCTGCCGCCAGCGCGATAAAGACCACGTTGATGCCAAACTCGTAGAGCGCCGAGAGGAACAGCGACCCGCTTGCGATGGCAATGCCGTAACCCGCTGCGCACAGGGGCGGCATGAGCGCGGTTGCCACGGCCACGCCGGCGATGAGCGTGGCAGGTTCCTGATCGCGCGAGTTGCCCAGGCCACCCGCAAAGCCGCCCGCGAGCGCGACGGCAAGGTCCCACACAGTCGGTGTCGAATTGTCGATGATGGCGGCCGTGGTGGTGCCAAGGGGCGAGAGCTTAAAGTACAGCGTGGACGTGACCAGGCAAAAGGCCATCTGTAGAGCCAAGCTCGCGACGGCTTCGACGGTAATCTCGCGGTCGAGCGTGGCGATGCCGTATGCCATGGCAAGGACCGAGCCCATGAGCGGGCAGATGAGCATAGCGCCCACGATGGCGATGTCCGAGTCGATATCGAGTCCGATACTCGCGATGAGCATGGCGATGATGAGGATGCATAGGTGCGAGCCGGTTAGGCGCGCCCCGTTTACAAAGCGCTTGCGAATCAC
>CAKTUC010000052.1 GCA_934617135.1 uncultured Collinsella sp.
TCTCAAGAAGGAGTAACATCGGGATTTGCAGCGACGGACCTCAGGACGCTCTTACACCACGTCTGCGCGCGCGACCCTTCCGCTGACCCCAGTGGGCAAAAAATGCCAAATATGAGTACTGTTGCAGAGCTGGTCACATTATTTTGCAAAGAAACAACGCCTTGATAATGTACAGTCGTTCATTATCAAGGCGTTTCAGCATGCTCAGGGGCATGTTAAACAGCTTCTACTCGCTCAATGACGCTCAACAAGGACCTCAGGAGCCAGATTTTGCTGTTATTAAATTAGTGGCAGTACTCATATTTGACGTTTTTTGCCCACAGGGTCCCAGAGAGGTGCCAACGCGCCTCCCCGGGGCGACTCAACTATTCGGAAATCGGAGCTCCGTGACCCCAAGAGCCCTCCATGCCGCATACGGTCGAGGCAAAACCAGCTGCAAAATCGAGCGCATGCTCAATGGCCTCGGGTCCGCCCTCGCCGCGCTTGGCGAAATCGAGATAGTACATCAAATAGGAAGTTAGGAACGAGTCACCAGCTCCCATGGTGTCCCTCATGTCCGCTACAGGCTTCGCTGGCTGGCGATAGTAGCGTTCGCCATCATAGGCGATGCAACCCTCGGCGCCCGCCGTTGCGGACACAAAGCGCGGACCCAGGTTTTTAACCCAAGCGAGGCGCTCGCGAATCTCATCTTCGCTCGCGGCATCCGCAGCGCTCAAAAAGGCAAAGTCGACAAACGGAGCAATCTGCTCGTAATACTCGTCGGTGGAATCGTCCGAGAAATCAAACGAAACGGTAATGCCCGCCGCCTTCAGCTTAGGGAGCTCACGCTCGGTGAAGCAGTAGTTGCCCGAGTGAACTACGTCGAACTGCTTCATGTATGCCAGGTCAAAGCGATCGAGCACATAGCGCGCATCGCCACGGATGCCGCCCTCGTTGGAGCCGAGGAATACGCGGTCGCCATCGACCACGGTCACACGCGCCGCGCCATTCTCGCCAATAAGCTGCTCGCACTTAGCGAGCTCGATGCCTTCGTCCTCGAGACTTGCAATCACATGCTCGGCAGCGGCATCGTTGCCAAAGATGCCCATGTAGGCAGAGCGCACGGCACCGCACTTCTTGGCATACACGGCAAAGTTCACCGCGTTGCCGCCCGGATACATCGTGTGAATATGCTCGTAGCGATCGACAACGTTGTCGCCAAATCCCAGCGCGTTAACGTTAAATGCCATGGCATTGCTCCCCTCTCGTGCCAACAAAACCATTGTAATGGCAGCCGCTCCGCACAGTCTCTACGCAAGCTCCAGCAGATCCGGTAGCTGATCGATAACCTTATCCGCCGCATCCTGGCTAAAGCCAAAGCGCTCCTCGCGCTTGGCGATTACCGTCAAGCCGGCCCGCTTGCCCGCGGTAATGCCATACAACGAGTCCTCCACGCAACAGCAAAGGGTCGCAGGCAGCCCCAAGCGGTCTATAGCATGCAGATAGATATCGGGCTCGGGTTTGCTGCGCTCAAACTGCTCACCCGAAACCAAGAACTCAAAGTAATCGCGAATACCGCAGGTATTCAGCACTTCCTCGATATTGTTGAGGGGCGACGACGACGCCAGCGCAATGCGGACCCCGCGGTCTTTAAGCCCTGCCAGCGCCTCAGAGACGCCGGGATTGAGCAGTTTGCTGTAATCACAGGGATAGGCGCTGGCCCACACTTCATAGCGAGCCTCGGCATCAGCGGGCTCAAGGACGCCCGCCCCTGCGCGCTTGTACCACTCTACAAGCACCTGCTGAAAATCTTGATGCGACGAGCCCACTATCGCATTAAGCTCGTCACGCGTCACAGAAATCTGCAGGTAATCGATAAACTTCTCGAGCTCCTGCTGATAGTAAAACTCGGTATCGACAAAAACGCCGTCCATGTCAAAGATAACGGCGTCGAACGGAAATGCGGACACGGCACCCTCCCTAACAAAAAGGCGCCCGCAAGCGGACGCCCGAACCATGCACTATCGGCGATTCTAACCCAGCAGCTTGTCGAGTGCCACCGCGATGCCGTCTTCGTTGTTATTGGCGGTTACCATCTGGGCCACAGCCTTGACCTCGTCGACGGCGTTGCCCATGGCAACACCCGTGCCCGCCCACTCGATCATGGACTTGTCATTCTGGCCGTCGCCAAACGAAACGACCTCGCTGGCATCGATGCCCAGCTTGGGCAGAGCGCCCTGAAGCGCACGCGCCTTATCGATACCGGGGGCCGTAAACTCAAAGTACCAATCTGCCGTAAACATACCCGAAAGCGTCTCGGTAAAGGGCGCGTACATCTCCTCGTGATGCGCCTGCAGATAGGCCGGATCGCCCGCGGTGAGCAGCTTGTCCACCGGATAGGCATCCGCGACCTCATGAAGGCTCTCGACCTCGCGGATCTTAAGGTCGCATGCGTCACGCTCGTACTTGACGATATTCTTCTGAGAGCCATCGGGCAGCGTGATCATGCAGCGATATGAGTCCACGACATGCAGATCGCGGCCAAGAGAGATCATGGGAATCACGTCAAAGTTACGCAGGTGGTCGAGCAGGCGATGAAGCTCGTCAACCGGCATAGCTTGGTCAAACAGAACCTCGTCGGTCTGGGCATCGACCACGTGCGCACCGTTAAAGGCCACCAGCAGGCCATCGTGGTTCTGAAGGTCGAGCTCCTGCGCCAGGGCATGAAGGCCCCATGCGGGACGGCCCGAAGCCAGAATGAGCTTGATACCCGACTCCTGTGCCGCGAGCAGCTTCTCGCGCGTGCGCGGGCTGATCACCTTCTGGTCGTTGGTGAGCGTGCCGTCGATATCCATTGCAATGGCCTTGATTGCCATATGTGCCTCCCTGTCATTAAGCAACCTTGTCTGAGTCATCATACAGAATGCCCGCCACGCCTCTGTTTGCAACGGGTAAAAAGCTATATTGTCCCGAACATGAACGGCGTGCAGTCGTTGAGCTCAATCGCTCGGGTCAAATACGTCTGCTAGCGACTCTCATCCGTCGGTGCGCCCTCGACGATTACGATTCCCGCCGAGGCACCCAGCGCGCTGGCGCCGACCTCGATAAACGCACGATTCTCCTCATAGATATGAATGCCGCCCGCTGCCTTATTCATCCAGACAGCAAAGGGCCCGCATCCCAACGGATTCGGGCCCCTTTCTGCTTAACGCTTAATCAGCGGCAAAGACTACTTGCGGTGAGCGCGATAGAACTCGATGAGCGCCTGAGTCGAAGCGTCCTGCTCGGCCTTGGCGGCGTCGTCGTGGAAAGCAGGGGTGATCTGCTTGGCAAGCTGCTTGCCAAGCTCGACACCCCACTGGTCGTAGGAGTCGATGCCCCAGACCGTACCCTCGACAAACACGATGTGCTCGTACAGGGCGATGAGCTCGCCGAGTGCAAACGGGCTCAGCGTGTCACCGAAGATCGAGGTCGTCGGACGGTTGCCCTCAAAGCAGCGGGCCGGGACGATCTGCTCGGGCGTGCCCTCGGCGCGCACCTCGTCGGCCGTCTTGCCAAAGGCGAGCGCCTTGGTCTGGGCCAGGAAGTTGCCCAGGAACAGCTCGTGGACGTCCTGGCCGTTGTCGGTCGCGGGGTTGGCGGTGTTGGCGAAAGCGATGAAGTCGGCCGGAACCACCACGGTGCCCTGGTGCAGCAGCTGATAGAAGGCGTGCTGGCCATTGGTGCCGGGCTCGCCCCAGAAGATCTCACCGGTATCGGAGGTCACAGCGCTGCCGTCCCAGCGGACGTGCTTGCCGTTGGACTCCATGGTGAGCTGCTGCAGGTAGGCCGGGAAGCGGTGCAGGTACTGGCTGTACGGAAGCACGGCGTGGCTCTTGGAGCCGAAGAAGTTGACGTACCAGACGTTGAGCAGGCCCATCAGCGCAACGGCGTTGTTCTCGAGCGGCGTGTTGCAGAAGTACTCGTCGATGGCGTGGAAGCCCTCGAGGAACTGCTGGAAGCGCTCGGGGCCGAGCACGACGATCAGCGACAGACCCACGGCGGAGTCAACGGAGTAACGGCCGCCGACCCAGTTCCAGAAACCGAAGGCGTTGGCCGGATCGATGCCGAAGGCCTCGACCTTGTCGAGCGCGGTGGAGACGGCGACGAAGTGCTTGGCCACAGCCTCGGCGTCCTGCTCATCGGAGCCGTCGATGGCGCCCTGCGCCTTGAGCTGCTCGAGCATCCAGGTCTTGACCTCGCGGGCATTGGTGAGGGTCTCGAGCGTGGTGAAGGTCTTGGAGACGATGATCACGAGCGTGGTCTCGGGGTCCAGACCCTTGAGCTTCTCGGCCTGATCGTTGGGGTCGATGTTGGAGATGTAGCGGCAGTCGATACCGGCGTCGGCATAGGGACGCAGAGCCTCGTAAGCCATGACCGGGCCCAGGTCGGAGCCACCGATGCCGATGGACACCAGGTGCTCGATCTTCTTACCGGTAACGCCCTTCCACTCACCGGAGCGCACGCGCTCGGCGAAGGCATACATGCGGTCGAGGACCTCGTGCACGTCGGCGACGACATCCTGACCGTCGACGATAAGCTGGCCTTTCTCGCTTGCCGGACGGCGCAGCGCGGTGTGCAGGACGGCACGGTCCTCGGTGGTGTTGATGTGCTCGCCGGAGAACATGGCGTCGCGGCGCTCCTCGAGCTTTACCTCGCGGGCAAGATCGCACAGCAGCTTGACGGTCTCATCGGTCACCAGGTTCTTGGATAGATCGAAGTGAAGGTCGCCGGCGTCAAAGCTCAGCTTGTTCACGCGCTCGGCGTCAGCGGCGAACCAGGCCTTAAGGTCGATGCCCTCGGCCTCGAGCTTCTCCTGATGGGCCTCGAGCGCCTTCCAAGCGGCGGTCGACGTAGCGTCGATAGGTGCGGCAACAGTTGCCATAAAGTCCTCCTCAACATACGGGCGCATACCTCCATGCGCCCGGATAATCAGATAGCCCTATTCTAGCGCAGGTCAAGACCGTAATCAGCGAGCGTTGCCAATCCGCCCCCAAACGGCGACCGACCAAAAAGGGACAGGTTTATTTTGGCAGGTCAAACGCTTTACCAATCAAAAATAACCTATCCCTTTATGGTAAATATTAGGCCGCGGCGCATATACTGCCGAGCAGCTCGCGCAAGGGCGAGCCGATACCCTCCAGCAGTTCGGGCGCGATAATGGCGAAAACGGGAACCTCGCCGGCACCCACAACGGCGGGCACTTTTCCCTCGGAGACGATGCATCCGTAGGGAACAAAGCCGTCTTCGCCGGCATCGAGCGCCGCCATGCGACGCGCGAGTTCGCGCGCAAAGCCCGCCGTATCGGCATCGCCGATCGCCAGGACAAAGTCCACGCCCTCATCGGTCGCCAGGGCTACGGCCTCATCGACCAAATCGTCTCCCCCGTCGCCCCCGACCAAGCCGCAACGAAAGAGCACGCGTTCGAGCAGGGCGCGATCGAGCGAGCCCAGCGCCGCCGAAACGAGCTCATCACGCGTGTGCTTGTCGCCTCCCAGCACGACCAGTGCCTTGGTGCCACCGTAGTGAGCGACCAATCGCCCGCACCAGCGAGCCACGTCCCCATCCGCAACCAAGCGCGTCGGCATACCAAACCCATAGTTGACCATTATCCCCACAACCCTTCCGTGCTTTATGGTGGTATCAATCGTTAGCCTCATGCTACGAAGCGAGCTTTTCCGAGCTGTTTCGCGCTCTTTAGGGCTGCGTTAAAAACCCGATGCAGCCGCACGACCATACCTGCCAAAAAGAGACAGGTTTTGACGGTGTCCGGTCGAGCAGGTATTATCGAACAGGTATTCGATAAGAACATGTGTTTGATGGGAGGGCTCGGATGGCGCACGAGCAGCACACCTACATCTGCATCGACCTCAAGACGTTTTATGCCAGCGTCGAGTGCGTCGATCGTGGGCTCGATCCGCTCACCACCAACCTGGTCGTTGCCGACGAATCGCGCGGACGCACGACCATCTGTCTCGCCATCACGCAGGCTATGAAGGGCCTAGGGATTCATAACCGTTGTCGCCTGTTCGAAATACCCGATGGCATCGACTACATTAAGGCCGTACCGCGCATGCAGCACTACATGGAGGTATCGGCGCAGATCTACGGTATCTACCTGGAATACGTCAGTCCGCAAGACGTTCACGTCTACTCAATTGACGAGTGCTTTATCGACGTGACACCCTATCTGGACCTCTATCACACCGATGCGGAAGGCTTCGCCTGCATGCTGCGCGATGAGGTCCTCGCGCGCACCGGCATCACGGCGACGGTCGGCATCGGCCCCAACCTATTCCAGGCAAAGGTAGCGCTCGACATTACCGCCAAGCACGTGTCCAGCCGCATCGGCAAGCTCGATGACGAAACCTTTCGCAAGGAGATCTGGCCCCACCGCCCCATCACCGATATCTGGGGTATCGGCCCCGGCGTGGCAGCGCGACTCGAAAAGTACGGTGTCTACGACCTGATGGGTGTTGCCGCTCTCGACGAGAACCTGCTCTACGACGAGCTCGGCGTCAATGCCGAGTATCTCATCGACCATGCCTTTGGACGCGAGCCGACAACCATCGCCGATATTCAGGCTTACCGCCCGCAGGCAACCTCGACCACCACGGGACAGGTGCTCTCGAAGGGCTATGCCTACGAGCAAGCCTATACCGTTTTGCGCGAAATGGTCGATGCCGCCGTGCTGGACTTGGTCGATAAACACGTGGTGTGCGACAGCATTTCGCTCTTTGTGGGCTATGCGAGCGAGCGCGCCGACATCCGCCGACTCGATGCCAGCGGCACGGCGCAATACGTCGACGGGTGTGGGCATCTGCGCTCGAGCACGTCGGGCATCGAACCCGCAGCGACTGACGGCCCCGAGCTCGCGCCCCGTGCCCCCAAACCCGTTCAGCAGGATGACGAACGACGTCGTTTGGTGCGAGAAGCACAAGCGATCGACGGCGTCTTTGTGGGCGAGCACGGCGGCAAGCCGCGTGGTGGCTACGCTGCGCTCTTCGCGCACTCCAATGCCTCGCGCAAGCTGCCCGAGCGCACCAATTCGTTCAAGAAGATCATGGGCTATTTTGACGACCTATGGGCACAGACTGTCGATCCCAAGCGACCGGTCAAACGCATCAACCTTGGTTTTGGCAACCTGATGCCCGAAGAGTTCGCCACCATCGACCTGTTTAGCGACGTGGAAGCCGATGAGCGTGAACGCGACCTAGCCCGCGCCGTGCTGGCCGTAAAAGGCAAATACGGCAAGAACGCCCTGGTCAAGGGATTGAGCTTTACCGCCGGCGCCACCGCACGCGAACGCAACGATCAGGTTGGAGGACACCGTGCCTAAACCCAAACAGCAGCCCATGAGGCCGCCGACCGCCTTCGAGCGCTTGGCGGACCCCGAGGGAAGGCGCCGCGCCGCCGACCCCAACCTCACTGCCAACGGCGCCGTGCGCGCCAACCGCGCCGCACAGTTTATGCCCTTTGCCGCGTTGACGGGATACTACGAACTCGTACGCAAACAGGAGATCACCGTTGAGTCCAAGAGCGAATTGACAGAAGAAAAAGCCCTCGAGCTTTCACATAAGCTCGAGGGTCTCAAACGCGGCGATTTGGTTCGAGTCACCTATTACGATACGTACGGTTATCGTGCCCGTACTGGCATCCTCGACGAGGTGCTCCCCGCCTTCAAGCTGCTCAAGCTCAAAGACATCGCTATCGACTTCGACGATATCCAAGACGTTGAGCTGCGCGGTCGAGCCTAGCGACGTTTCCTGCGCCAAGCACGCGCTCTACAGTGTCATAACGTAGTAGCCCGCGTCCTTCACAGCCGTCTCGAGGGCACCGCGATCGATCGGCTGCTTAGAGCGCACGCGTGCCGTGTGGTCCGCATACGTCACCGTTGCCCACACGCCGTCCAGCGCATTGAGGGCATTGGCCACGTTCTGAGCGCAGCCGTCACAGCTCATGCCACCGATGAGCAGCTCATCGCTATAGGGATAGTGCGACGCATCGGTATCCGCCACAACGACCCTTTTGGCCTTCTTGCCGCTCGCACCATCGCTGCAGCAGCTCTTCCCGCGTGTCGAAGCGGCAATGCGACGCAACCCAAAAAACATGCCGATGGCAATGACAACCAACACGATGAGATTCGCAGGGTTGAGCAAGTCACTCATGCGCTCCCCTTTCCAAGTAGTCTTATCCAGATACCCCCATGGGGTGTCCCCATCTTACCTCAAAAACATGTCTGTTCGGTCAATTAGTTTCCCTCATCAAACTTTTTTGTTGACCATGGCTTACTTTCGTGTATAAGTTTTCCTAGGCTAACACGAAAGGACGGACAGCGACGTCATGACGCGAACCATAGACATCCCAACGTTTCAGGCGGCAGTCGTGCGCAACTGCTCCCCTACGCTCGCGGGCATCAAGCCGGCATCGCTCTTTACCTATCCAGGCACCTACGCCCACGGGGACGGCTCAACTGCAACCGAAACCATCGCAGAACGCCGAACACGTCTGCTCAACGTTATCGCCCAGTGCAATCGCGAACTTGACCCACTCGGCATCCACCTGAGCGTTTTGGTCTGGCGGCCCTGCGGAGCGCTCGTGTACGTATACCGGCTCAAAAGCCTCGCCACTTACTTCGCGGACCCGCGCGCCCAGACGGCGCTCACCAAGGAAGGCTACGACACGGGCGACCTCGCGACATGCCTCGTGCACCTGGCGTCACGCATCACACTCGCGAGCAATAACGCCGCGGAATGTGCCTGTAGTCAGACTCGATGCGCGCTGGCCCAGCAAGCCAGCTGTAGTAACGACTGCACCTGCGAGTTTCCGCACGAAATAGGCTATTTCCTGGGATACCCCTACGACGACGTGCACGAGTTTATCGCCCAGCGCGGCGAGAACTACAAGGTCTTTGGGGCCTGGAAGGTCTACACCAACGTCGAACAGGCGCTTGCGACGTTTGATGCCTACCGCGCCTGTACCCAATACCTCACCTTCGTCTATCAGCAGGGCTGCAGCCTGGCGCAACTTGCCCAGGCAACCCGATAGAGCATACAAGCCGCGGTTACGCGCCGCACAACCGAAAGGACAAAACATGAGCAAGATCGCCGTCGTCTACTGGAGCGGCACGGGCAACACCGAGGCCATGGCAAATCTCGTCACCGAGGGCGCCACGTCCGCAGGCGCCGAGGTCGAAGTTATCCCCTGTGCCGACTTCTCTGCAGATAAGGCAGCCGGCTACGATGCCTTCGCTTTCGGCTGCCCCGCCATGGGCTCCGAGGAGCTCGAGTACGATGAGTTCCAGCCGATGTGGGACGAGGTCAAGGAGAACCTCGGCGACAAGAAGGTCGTCCTCTTTGGCTCCTATTCGTGGGCCGAGGGCGAGTGGATGGACAACTGGAAGGCCGACGCCGACGAGGCCGGCGTTAACGTCATGGGCTCCGTCATCTGCTACGACGCACCCGACGATGAGGGCGAGGCCGCTTGCAAGGCCCTGGGAGCCGAGCTCGCGTAACGGCACCGAGGCCTCCACCAAATTAGGCCCGCATCAAAGCACATCCCCATCCCTACAAAAGAGCGGGGGCTGGATTTGAGCTGCCTCCCATTTCTTGGACACGAGAAATGGGAGGCTTTTTATGCGTGTCGACTTGAGAGTGAAACACGACATCGAG
>CAKTUC010000053.1 GCA_934617135.1 uncultured Collinsella sp.
CCGGCGGGCACGACCTCGATCTCGGCGGAGAGGAAGTCCTCCTCCTCGACGTCGTACTGCTCCTTGAGGATATCCAGGAACATCTGCTTGACGGGCTCCTTGGGGGCGTCCTCGTCGTCCTCGTCAAACTTGACGGGACGGCCGCCCACGATCACGTCGAGGATCTCGGCGTCGACGGCGTCCTTGGCGGGCTTGGCCATCTGCTCGCTCGAGAGGTGGATCAGCAGGTCGGAGATGGTAAAGACCGGATCGTCGGCCTTGTCGCCGATGTTGATGTCGACGGTGGTGCCGTCCTTTTTGCAGATGACGCCCACGAGTGCGAGCGGGGAAGCGACCCAGTGGTAGCTCTTGACGCCGCCATAGTAGTGCGTGTCGAGATAAGCCATGTCGCCGGCCTCGAAGGCGGGGTTCTGCTTGAGGTCCAGGCGCGGCGAGTCCACGTGGGCGCCCAGGATGTTAAAGCCCTGCTCGAGCGGGGCGGTGCCCAGGTTGACGAGCATGAGGTCCTTGCCGTGATTGGCGGCGTACACCTTGTCGCCGGCCTTGAGCGCGCGGCCCTCGGCGATCACAGTCTCCAGATTGACGTAGCCCGCCTCCTCGGCCATCTTGATACCGGTCTTGACGCACAGGCGCTCGGTCTTGTTCTCACTCAAAAACTGCTTATAGCCGCGGCAAAGCTCCTCGAGCTCTTCGATCTGCTGTGGCGTGTACTTTTTCCATGCGCAGGGACGCTCCATGACGCAGGCTCCTTTCGGATCGATCGTGCTGGTTGATGTACCGTGAGCCATCGTATCACGCGCGGGCGTGCGGCGGCGGGGGAGCTTGATGTGCGGTGGCCGCGGGGCGGGGAGCGTGTAAACTGGTGTGAGCAAACCATGCCCAGCCCAAAGCGAGGTATTCAATATGTCTGACAAACGCCGCACCTTTGCCGTTATCGACGGCAACTCGCTCATGCATCGTGCCTTTCACGCCGTGCCGCCGACCATGAACGCGCCGGACGGTCGTCCCACCAACGCGATCTTCGGCTTCCTGAATATGTTCCTCAAGATGATCGACGCCTTTGATCCCGATGGCGTCGTCGTGGCGTTTGATAAGGGTAAACCGCGCGTGCGTATGGAAATGCTGCCGCAGTACAAGGCGCAGCGCCCGCCCATGGATCCCGACCTGCATGCTCAATTCCCCATGATCAAGGAACTGCTCGCCGCACTCAACGTGCCGATTCTGCAGTCCGAGGGCTGGGAAGGCGACGATATTCTGGGCACCATGGCACGTCTGGGCGAGGAGGCCGGCTGCGACATGCTGCTGGTGACCGGCGACCGCGATATGTATCAGCTCGTTACCGAGCACGTCAACGTTGTGTCGACCCGCAAAGGCCTATCCGACGTCGCGATTATGACGCCCGAGAGCGTGGACGATCTATATCACGGCATCACGCCGGCGCTCGTGCCCGACTTTTATGGCCTGAAGGGTGATACGTCCGATAACATCCCCGGCGTGCCGGGCATCGGCCCCAAAAAGGCGAGCGCGCTTATTGCGCAGTACGGCAGCCTGGATGAGGTCATCGCACACGCCGACGAGGTCAAGGGCAAGATGGGAGAAAACCTGCGCGCACACATCGACGACGCGCTGCTGAGCCGTAAGGTGGCGACCATCCGCACCGATGCGCCCGTTGAGCTCGATTTTGAGGCGACGTCCTTCCCGGCGTTTTCTGCCGATGAGGTTTCCGCGGCGCTGGGTACGCTTGGTATCACTGCCATGCAGAACCGTTTCTTGGCGCTGATTGGCGGCGAGGGTGGGGCTGCTGCTGCCAGCACGTTTGAGATTCCCGCCGTTTTGCGCGCAGCCGCCGGCGATGCTGGCGCGCTTGGTGCCGTTGCGGCTGAGGTCTCCCGCGCGATTGATGCCGGCGAGTGGGTCGCCGCCGTGGTGGACGACGACAAGGAAGAGGGCGCGCTCTTTGGGCTGACGCGCACGCTGTGGTTGGCGACGTCCAAGGGCCTGTTCGCGCTCGAGGAGGGCGACAGCGGTGCGGCAGCTGAGGTTGAGGGCTTCAGCTTCGTCCACGGCGTGATTGCCGGCGTGCTCGCGCGACTGTTTATGGAGGGCCGTGTGGCGAGCCCGGATATGAAAGCGCTGCTACACGAGCTTTCGCCCATCGATTCTTCCGAGCCCGAGCTCATGGACCCGCTGTCCGCTGATTCCACGCGTATCTTCGATACCGTGGTCGCTGCCTATCTGCTGGATTCCGATCGCTCCGAGTTCGATGAGGCATATCTTGCCGATACGTATCTGCAGATGGCGCTGCCTGCGGCGCGCGGCGCAGAGGGTGCCGGCGAGGACGCTCCGGCGCCTGCCGCCCGTACTGCGGCCCTGACGCTGGCGCTCTTGGCGCCGTTGCGCGAGTGCATGGCCCGTGAGAATGCCGCCAACGTGTTCGATGGCATCGAGATGCCGCTCGTGCCGGTGCTTGCCAAGATGGAGCGCGCGGGCATGCTCGTGGACCCCGACCGCCTGCACAGTCTGTCCGAGGGTCTGGCGACCCAGATTGCCGAGGTTGAGCGCAGTATTCGCGACCTGGCCGGCGACGAGACCTTTAACATCGGCAGCCCCATGCAGCTCTCGCACGTGCTGTTTGATGTTATGGGGCTTCCGACCAAGGGCCTCAAAAAGACCAAGCGCGGCTACTATTCGACCAACGCCAAGGTGCTGAGCGACCTTGCCCGCGATCACGAGATCGTGCGTCTGATTCTTGATTGGCGCGAGAAGTCCAAGATAAAGTCGACGTATCTGGACACGCTGGGTCCGCTGCGTCGCGGCGACGGTCGCGTGCACACCACGTACAACCAGACCATCACGGCGACGGGGCGCCTGTCCTCGAGCGATCCCAACCTGCAGAACATCCCGACGCGCTCGGAGCTGGGGCGTACCGTCAAGACGGCGTTCTCGGCGGGCGAGGGCAGCGTCTTTTTGGCGGTGGACTACTCGCAGATCGAGCTGCGCCTGCTCGCGCATCTTTCGGGTGACGAGCACCTGGTGCGCGCCTTCAACGAGGGCGAGGACTTCCATGCCGAGACGGCCGCGCGCGTGTTTGGCGTGCCGGTGTCCGAGGTAACGCCCGACCTGCGCAGCCGAGCCAAGGCCGTGAACTTTGGTATCGTGTACGGCCAGCAGGCCTACGGTTTGTCGCAGTCGCTGCATATCTCGATGGCCGAGGCGCGCGACATGATCGATCGCTACTACGAGGCCTATCCGGGGGTGCGCACGTTCCTCGACAACGTTGTGGCGCGCGCCAAGCAGACGGGCTATGCCGAGACCATGTATGGACGTCGCCGCCACATTCCCGAGCTCAAGGCCAAAAACCCGCAGCTCCGCGGCTTTGGTGAGCGCACGGCCATGAACCATCCCATGCAGGGCACCGCGGCCGACATCATCAAGATCGCCATGGCCCGCGTAAGCCGCCGCCTGGAAGAAGAAGGCTTTGCCGCCCACATGATTCTGCAGGTACACGACGAACTGGACTTTGAGTGCCCCATCGACGAAGTCGAGCGCCTAACCACCATGGTCCGCGACGTCATGGAGCACGTCGTAGACCTCCGCGTACCGTTGATCGCCGAAGCCTCAACCGGAGTAACCTGGGCCGACGCCAAGTAAAGACGCCCCCACAACCCCAAAGTAACCAAACAAGAAGGGAGCCCCTCATCAGCAAGGAGCTCCCTTCATCCAATTAAATTCAGCCAAAGTATCTAGGCGCCAAGACGCCATCCAGGCGGCGAGCAAGTAGCCCAAGGACCTGGCCGGGCGAGGCGGGTAAGTTTTTCGTAGATTCCGCACGAGCCGGAAAGCACTAAATGTGCTTTCCGAGCGAGCCCAGGACCTGACCGAACGAAAAACTTACCCGCCTCGCCCGGCCAGGTCCGACGAGCAACGTTAACGTGCCGCCAGGATGGCGTCGATGAGCGTCAGTACGCCCCCGTCGTTGTTGCTCGGAATGCGCCACTTGGCGTGCGCGTTCATATGCTCCTCGGCATTGTCCACGATAAAGCTGTGACCGACGCGCTCCAGCATGGGGATGTCGTTATACGTATCGCCCACGGCGGCGGCATCGGCGATGTCGATGCCGAGCTGCTCGCACAGATGCGCGACGCCGGCGCCCTTGTCGACGCCCAGGTTCATAAAGTCAATCCACTCGCGGCCGGCATTGGTGACATAGAGCTGGTCGCAGAACGCGGGGTTATAGGTTTCGCGGAACGCGGGCTCGGCATCGTAGGCCGGGAAGAAGATCGAGATCTTGTTGGACTCGATGTCGAGGCCCTCAAAGGTATCGACGTAGTTAATCGTGTTGTAGTAGACGCTGATCTCGTCGTGATACTGGTGGTCGCGGGCAAGCACATAGAACTCGTCGTAGCAGCACAGGACGGGAACGGCGCGCGGGTCCTCCGAGGCACGGGCGAGTACCTGCTGGTACAGCGCCACATCGATGTTGCTCTTATAGATATAGTTGCCGCGATAGATGACGCAGGCACCGTTGTCCGGGCAAAACGCGAGGCGGTTCTTAATGCCCTCGAACATTTCCTCGAGCTTGGGGGCGGGACGTCCGCTGGCGGGGCAGAATACGATGCCGGCGTCGGCAAGTTTGTCCAGGCGCTCATCGAGGCCCTGGGGCAGCACGCGCTCGTCGGTGAGAAGTGTCTTGTCCATATCAACGGCGAGAATCTTGATGTTGCCGATATTGGCATCTGATTCGTAAGTTTGCATAAAAGCGCGCCTTTCGTTTCGAAATTGTTTCAGACGTTATAACCATCAACTAGTACTCGGGCGTATTTTCGCAGGATTGTCGCGTATTTGCACCACACTTCACAAAGTAATGAAAAAACTTTTCAGAAATTTGAATTTGTCGCTTGTGCAGCAAGCACTTTAGCGTATGATAGCGACCATCGAAAACGGAGACGCCAAAAGCGCCGTTTACCGAGGAAAAGGTACCGTTTGCGATATATGAATTGCGCCCGGCGATACGTGAAAGGAGAGGCAGATGCAGTTCGTAAAGATCATCACCACTGCAGACAATGCCATCCGACGCCAGCGCGCAATTTCCCGACGACGATAACAATCGTCTCTGTCCGCATGGGGCGAAATGCCTCAACAGAGTCATTTTGAGGTCGTCGGGTTTTTAGCACGACATAGCCGCATGTTTCTAGGGCATGCCTGTGCTGCATTCTGCTGAATAACCTGATATTGCACGGTTTTTGACCTCAGGGTGACTTGCAACTGACCGATGTTCTAACTAGCTACCAAGGGCGAAAGGAAACAGCCATGAGCAAGGAAAAAGTCGTTCTCGCATATTCCGGTGGTCTTGATACATCCGTATGTGTCAAGTGGCTCCAGGATGAGAAGAATCTTGATGTCGTTTGCGTCTGCGGCAACGTGGGCCAGGAGGAGACCGGCCTGGATGCCAAGAAGCAGAAGGCCCTCGACCTGGGCGTTCTGGACTGCCAGGTACTCGACCTGCGCGACGAGTTCTCCGATGAGTTCCTGACCAAGGCCATCGCCGCCAACTCCATGTACGAGAACAAGTACCCGCTGCTCTCCGCTCTGTCCCGTCCGCTGCTTGCCAAGAAGCTCGTCGAGGTCGCCCACGAGTTTGGCGCGACCTACGTCGCCCACGGCTGCACCGGCAAGGGTAACGACCAGGTCCGTTTTGAGGCTGCCGTCAAGGCCCTCGACCCCGAGCTTAAGGTTATCGCCCCGGTTCGTGAGTGGGATCTGAAGTGCCGTCCCGACGAGGTCGCCTATGCTCACGCCCACAACGTGCCGGTTCCCGAGGGTGCCAACGACAACCCCTATTCCATCGACGACAACCTGTGGGGCCGCGCCATCGAGTGCGGTCACCTGGAGGATCCCTGGAACGAGCCGCTCGACGATGCCTGGGTTATGACCAAGAACCCCGAGGACACGCCTGACACCCCGACCTATACCGAGATCGAGTTTGAGGCCGGTAAGCCCGTCGCCGTCGACGGCAAGAAGATGAAGCTCTCCGAGATCGTCATCGCCCTCAACAAGATCTCCGGCGACAACGGCTTTGGCCGTCTGGATCTGGTCGAGGATCGTCTGGTGGGCCTCAAGAGCCGCGAGTGCTACGAGGTTCCCGGCGCCCTGACGCTCATCACCGCCCATAAGGCGCTCGAGGACATCTGCGTCGAGGGCGACCTGCTCAAGACCAAGATCAAGCTCGAGCAGGATTGGGCTACCGCCGTGTACAACGGCCAGTGGTACAGCCCGCTCAAGAACGCGCTCGACGCCTTTATGGCCGACACTCAGAAGTTCGTGACCGGCACCGTCCGTCTGAAGTTCTTTAAGGGCAACTGCCATGTCGTCGGCCGCAAGAGCCCGTTCAGCCTCTATGACTACGGTCTGGCAACCTACGACCGCGACACCACGTTTGATGAGAAGGCCAGTGCCGGCTTCATCGAGATCGACACGCTGTCGCTCAAGACGTGGGCTAAGGTCCAGGGTCCTAGCTCCGCTGCTGCCCAGGCCTAAGGTTATTCCTTTCCTTGGTATCCGCGCGGCCCATCCGCGTGATACATAACGGGCGCATGGGGTCCCTACCTTTCGTTATGCTTGCTGACACTTCTTAACATCGGTGGCCCCTACGTTCCGCCCGCATATATGACGCCGCACTTGCGGCTGAGTCCGAGCCCCGCCGGGGTTGTCCGGCGGGGCTCTTGCTATCAATTTGACGGCCTTGTGCCTCTATATATCTGAGGAGTACCTACTATGTTTGACGCTTTTGCACATGCTTTGCTTTCCCTTGCCCCCGAGCTCGATACCACCAAGGTCGAGGAAGTTCCCATGAGCCTGAAGGCTTGGATTGACGGTTCGCAGGGTAACCTCAGGAGGGAGTCGATGGGCGCCAAGTGCCAGGTGCGTCACTTCTTCGGTATTTAGTCCGTCTTGCCCCGCGTGCGACGGGGATGTGCAAAACTAGCAGTTGATAAATCGCTTTAGCGACATGGCGTAGTGCTTTGTGCGCCGATGTTTTGGTATTTGACGAAAGGGGACGGTCCCATGGCTCTTTGGGGTGGTCGTTTTGAGGCGGGCGTGGCCGAGGTCACGCAGGAGTTTGGTGCGTCGCTGCCGGTCGACAAGCATCTCTATAAGCAGGATATCGCCGGCTCCAAGGCGCATGCCAAGATGCTGGCCGCCCAGGGCATCATTAGTGCCGAGGACGAGCGGGCAATTGCTGAGGGCCTGACTGCCATCGAGCAGGATATCGATGCCGGCAACTTTACCTTCGACATCAACGACGAGGACATCCATATGTCCATCGAGAGTGAGCTGACGCGCCGCATTGGCGAGGCTGGCAAGCGTCTGCACACCGGCCGTTCGCGTAACGACCAGGTGGCGACCGATACCCGCTTGGGCGTCAAGGCGCTGGCTAAGGAGCTCATGGAGGCCAACCTGCAGCTGCGTCATGTGCTGGTGGACGCCGCCAAGAAGTATGACAGGGTCATTCTTCCCGGCTACACGCACATGCAACATGCGCAGCCCGTGCTGCTGTCGCATCATCTGCTGGCGTATTCCTGGATGTTTGCGCGCGACTTTACGCGCCTGAAGGCCGCTTTCGATGCCGCAGATAACTGCCCGTTGGGTGCCGCGGCGCTTGCCGGTACGAGCTACCCGCTCGATCGCCAGATGACGGCCGCCGAACTTGGCTTTGCGGGTGTGATTCCCAACTCGCTCGATGCTGTTTCGGACCGTGACTTCTTGCTCGACCTGCACTATGCCGGCTCCGTTATGGCCATGCACCTCTCGCGTCTCTCTGAGGAGATCGTGCTGTGGTCGAGCTCCGAGTTCGGTTTCATCACACTGTCCGACTCGTACTCCACCGGCTCTTCCATCATGCCGCAGAAGAAGAACCCCGACTTCGCCGAACTCATCCGCGGCAAGAGCGGTCGTGTGTACGGCAACCTGGTGCAGCTGCTGGTGACCATGAAGGGCCTGCCGCTCGCCTATAACAAGGATCTGCAGGAGGACAAGGAGGGCGCGCTCGATACCGCCCACACCCTCATGCAGTGCCTGTCCGTTATGGCCGGCATGATCTCGACTTGGAGCGTCAACGAGGGTGCCATGGCGCGCGAGTGCGGCGTGGGTCACCTTGCCGCCACCGACGTTGCCGATTACCTGGCCAAGCGCGGCCTGCCGTTCCGCGAGGCGCACGCCGTGGTGGGCCATCTGGTCCTGATGTGCGAGAAGCGCAGCTGCAACCTTGAGGACCTGCCGTTTGAGGTGTTCCAGGAGGCAAGCCCGCTCTTTAAGCGCGATATTACCGAGGCGCTCGATATTCCCTCGATCGTTGCCGCGCGCACGACTGAGGGCGGTACCGCGCCTGCTGCCGTTGCGGTGCAACTGGAGCGCGCCGAGGCTCAGCTTGTGGCCGACGAGGACGCGTTTGGTTCGCTGACTAAGGTTGTCGAGATGGGCCACGGTGCAAATTAAAAGCTTGATCGGCGCGATGGTCGTCGCTTCTTGCTAAATCGTTTTTGCTTTTGCGGGCGCTCGCTGATGCGGGCGCCCGTTATTGTCTGCATAGGGGAGAAGTTTGTCGAGAACTTCTGTAGGACCTTTGGGCGGCTTGTGAAGGGGATACGCTCGCGGGCGGCAATCGACCGCCCGCTCTGTTCGCTGCGCTCTGTAGCTGGGCTGATGGTACTCTAGTCGGGCTTCGAAACAGAAGTGACACATATGGAACGTTTCAATAAATAATAACGCTTCAATAGACGGCACAGTGTTTAATTACAGCAAAAACTCTGTTACGATGCAGTCCAGGCGTTGCCGGAATGGGACTTTGGCACGCGCAAGAACCAACTTGAAAGGCTACATTATGGCTATCGAGAAGACCTTCATCATGATTAAGCCCGACGCCGTGCGCGATCGCAAAATCGGCGAAATCGTTGCCCGCATTGAGCGCAGTGGCCTTGTTATCGAGCGCATGGAGATGACCACCCTTGATCGCGCCACCGTCGAGGAGCACTACGCTCACCTCAACGACAAGCCCTTCTTTGGCAACCTGTGCGACTTTATGACCAGCGGGCCGGTCGTCAAGATGGTCGTTTCCGGTCTTTCCGCTGTTGCTAAGATGCGCACCCTCATGGGTGCCACCAACCCGCTTGAGGCCGCTCCTGGCACTATCCGCGGCGACTTTGCCGTCGATGTCAACGCCAATGTGATCCATGGCTCTGACTGCCTGGAGAACGCCGAGATCGAGATCAAGCGTTTCTTTGGCTAAACCAGCTTTGACTCCTTAAAGCTGTTAGCGTGTGGCTTGGGCGCCGCGGAACTCCATCCGCGGCGC
>CAKTUC010000054.1 GCA_934617135.1 uncultured Collinsella sp.
CGGTGTCCCCTTCCTTTCAAGAAAGGGAAGAGGCGGGGCATGCCCCGCCTCTTACACCACATCTCTGCGCGCTACCACGCTTGGCGTCCAAATTGTCTTCTGATGGCATGAAATTGCTGTTACTAAATTGGTAACAGTACTCATATTTGCTATTTTTTGCCCACAGGCCCTTGGATGACAGTGTGATTTAATGCCCTCGGGGTTCGAATCCCGGCGTATGGATAGCAAAAAGCCCGCCACCGAATTGGTAACGGGCTTCTCAGATTCTGTGGTGCCCCCAGCGGGATGTCCGCGTGCGGCTGGCGCCGCCCGCTTTCGCTGCGTCGCTCCGCTCCTTGCGTGCTGCGCTGGAAAACGCTTACGCGTTTCCTCAGCTCCGCACCCTGTCGGGTTCGAATCCCGGCGTTGGAGAAGAAAAAAGCCCGTCACCACAAGGGTAACGGGCTTTGCATTTCAAATGGTGCCCCCAGCGGGATTCGAACCCGCGATATCCACCTTGAAAGGGTGGCGTCCTTGGCCGCTAGACGATGGGGACAGCGGGAAAGAGTATAGCAGACTTTTTTGCCGGCGCGTATATCGTTGGCAAACTGGAAAACCACCACAAAGGTGCCTGTCCCCTTTGTGGTGCCTAGGGGAGAAGCTTCATCGCGGCGTGGTGGGCGGCGTGCTCGTAGGTGTCGTCGAGGGGCTTGAGCGGCAGCAGGGCTGTGGCTTGCGCATCGCCGCGGCGCTCGAGGGCGTGGGCAATGAGCCAGTCGGCGAGCTCGGGGTTCTTGGGTAGCGCCGGCCCGTGCAGGTACGTGCCGATGACGCCCTTGTAGATGAGGCCCTCAAAGCCATCGTCGCCGTTGTTGCCGGTGCCCGCGACGACGGACGTTCCGAGCGGCGTGGCCTCTGTATCGAGCAGGGTGCGGCCGCCATGGTTCTCGAATCCCACAAAGGGCTCGGGTGCCAGGTCGGTCTTGACGGCGACGTTGCCGATCAGGCGGTCGGAGCCGCGCACGGTCTCGGCGGCAATGATGCCCATGCCCTCAATGCGATCGTCGCCCATATAGTACGAACGGCCGAGCAGCTGATAGCTGCCACAGATGGCAAGCAGTGTGCCGCCATCCTCAACATAGGCCGCAACCTTGTCTTTTTGAGCGAGCAACTCGTGCGCCACAGCCAGCTGGTCGCGATCGGAGCCACCGCCCATCATGACGATATCGGCATCGTGCAGATCGAGCGTCTCGCCCATACGGACCTCGTCCACGCGCACGGGAATACCGCGCCAGGTGCAGCGGCGCTCGAGGGCGATGACATTGCCGCCGTCGCCGTAGAGGTTGAGGGCATCGGGGTACAGATAGACGATGCGCAGCGGGCGTAAGAGCTCGACCGGCGCGACGCCGACGGGGACGGCACTGCCATCGGCGCACGTTGCAGCGTGGGCGGCAACCGTAGCCGCATCGGTGCCTTTGAGCCCGTCGAGCTCCTTGACCAGCGGCGGAAAGGCCGTGTAGTTGGCGACGGCATAGAAAGTGTCGCCGGCGGCCTCATCCGCCACGGCGCCAATTGCCTGCGCGACGTCCGAGATAATGGCGGCGTCGATGCCGGCGTACTTGAGGCGCACCTGCATGTCGTGCGCACGCGTGCCGCCGGCAAAGGCGACAAGACCCGGCGTGTCGGCGATGCGCTCGAAGTCGACGTCGTAGATCCACGAGACATCGTGGCCGTCGGCGTCATTGTCGTTCAGGAAGAAGGCGCAGAGCCTGCCACCTGCCGTTTTAATGGACTGAATCTGACGATCGAAGCCCACGGGATTCTTGGCCAGGTTGGCCTCGACGGTGCGGCCGGCAATGTTCCAGCGGCCCATGCGACCACCTGCTGGCACGTAGGCGTCGAGCGTGGGCTGCAGGCATGCGGCGTCCACGCCCAACTCGCGTGCCGCAAAGAAGGCGGCGGCAACGTTGTAGACCATATACAGGCCGTTGTAGCGTGTGGCGATGTGTACGGCAGCCGCGTCGGACGCAGATCCAAAGACCAGGTCAAAGCCGTAGCCGTCGCAGCCGAGCTCTACGCTCGTCACGCGACGGACAAGCGCAGGGCGGGCCCAGCCGCACGAGGGGCAATGGTATGCGCCAAGCTGTCCGTACTGCACATAGTCGTACTCCAACGGTGCGTTGCACTGTGAGCAAAAACGCGAGTCACTAATACGATCGGACTCGGTGCCCGTGGCGCCGTCGATGCCAAAGGCGATGCTTGCATTGGGAACGCGCGCGGCGATCGCGGCACAAAGCGGGTCGTCTGCGTTGTAAATGAGCGTCGTTGCCGGAGAGAGCTCCAACGCATGGGCGATGACGTCTTGGGTATGGTCGATTTCGCCGTAGCGGTCTAGCTGGTCGCGGAACAGGTTGAGCAGCACAAAGTACGTCGGCTTGAGCTTGGGCAGAACGCGTACGGTGTAGAGCTCGTCGCACTCAAAAACGCCCACGCGCTTGCCGCTGCTGGTGTGCTTAAGGCCGCCGCGGGCTTCGAGCAGAGCACCCACCACGCCAGGCTCCATATTGTTGCCGGCACGGTTGCACACCACGGTAGCACCGCTGGCAGCAACTGCGTCGGCGATGAGGTTGGATGTGGTGGTCTTGCCATTAGTACCGGTGATCACCACACTGCGGTCGACCAGGCTCGCGAGGTCGCTTAGCAGCTCGGGGTCGATCTTCATGGCGATACGGCCGGGAAGCACGCCACCCTGGCGTTTGAGGACAGAGCGCAGTCCCCAGCGGGCGATATCGCTCGAGGTGCAGGCGAGAGATGAGCGGAGGTTCATGAAGCCGTTCCTAACATAGATGACATGGTCGGGGCGATCGCGTCGCTAAAAGCCGTAGCGGCGCGCAAATTCCTGGGCAAGCTGCGATACGTCTTCGCAGGCGTTGGCCCAGGGGGCAAAGTCGGGGGTGTCCGAGATAATGCCGTCGGCTTCCCAAACCGCCTGGTGCGAGAGGTCCCAGGGGTCGCGCGGCTCGGGTCGGCAGGGAAGATACGGCGTCTGGTACATGGGGTTCAGCAAGAAGAACGCGCCGCCCTCGCAACGGTTAGCGAACTCACGCAGCGCGCGCGTCGCCGGGCGCATCTTGTTTGTTTTAAACAGCAGAATCGTGCGGGCGAGCAGGTACCAAGGACAGTTTTCGAGTGCGTCTGCCCCCATCTGTTCCTCGAGCTGATGCGCCAGGGCAAAAAAGCCGTCCTGGTCTTCCAAGCGGGCGAGGGCAAGCAGCACGGTGCCGGCGGCCCGGGTGGGATAGCCTTCTGCTTTAAGGACGCGGCGAGCGTAGTTGGCAGCAGCACGGTAGCGGGCGCTCGCCATGCACAGCTGCGAGATGGCCTCGAGCGTGTGGAGCCACCCGATAAGCGCCGGCTCGCTCACGGTAAGGTCTGCTGCGGTGACACCGTCGGCCAAAACATTATTGGCCCAATAGTGCGGGGCCTCCATATCAAACCCGGGCACGCTCTGTTGCAGGTAGTCGGCCGCGCTCGCCTCGAGCTTCATCAGGTCACCCAGGCAGGCATCGACGGGCGTGTCCGCCAGGATGATGGCGAGCAACTGGGCATCGACGGCCAGTGCATCAACGCGGACGATCTTGAGCAGCTCATCGCGCATGTCGTCGAACAGACGATTGCGCGTCTGCTCGAACTCCTCGTCGCTGCCCATGTCCTCGATGCGATGGAGCTCGTCGATCAGGTGACGATGAACACCGGCATAGGACAGCAGCGCCTGGGCATGCTCGGTCTGCGCATACTTGTGAGGATTCGCGCTGATGTCGTTATGGACAAGCTCGCGTGCTGCATCGGTGAGCTCGGGGTGCGACGCCAGATAGGTGCGCTCCAAGTAGGCGGGGATGTAGACGCTCGGATCCATTAGAGGTCCCCTCCCTTAAATGGAAGCCCCTGCTCGGCTGCGCGCAGGATGCGCTCGTCGATCTGGGAGCGCACGATGTCGTTGGTGGCGACCCAGGCGGCAAAGCTGGCGTTGTCGGGCGCGCCTAGGCCCTCCTGCAGTACCGGCGTCGCCTCGGACAGGGCAAGGACGAGCTCATCGGTGGAGCCCACGCCCACGTTGACGCGGGCATAGACGCCATCGGGAAACTCGGTTTGGAAGTAGAGCGCTTCGGCCGCGTGCGGGCATGAGCGCACCAGGATGCGCAGGTAGTGTTCGGCGCCCTCGTAATCCAGCTCGCGCCAGGCAGCGCTCATCAGCGCGATGAGCGTCCACGGGTCCAGGTCGCGCTCTGCGTCCTTGGGACGGCGGCGCAGCGGCGTGTTGGCAAGATAGGGCACGGAGTGGGCGGAACGAAAACGCTTGAGCTCCTCGGCAGGGTATTCGAGCTTTGCCATGGCAAGCATCGCAGTATGGCGGACGCCGGCGGGGTCGTTGGGCGCAAAGTCCAGGCTGCGATTCGCGGCATCCAGCGACATGCGGTAGCGGCCGCTAATGAGCGCGCGCGATGCCAAGGCGGCAAGCCAGCGCAGGTAGGGACGGCGGGTCAGGTCGCCTGCGGCCTCACGCTCGTAGGGGTCCTGCGCCGAGGCAATCTTGAGCGCCAGATCGTGCTCCACCTCGTCGCACTTGGACACCAGATACTGCACGTATTCCTCGTTAGATTCGGCGGTGAGCGCGCACAGCATGCGCTGGGCATCCCAGTTGCTCGGGTCGAGCGCAGCTGCCTCGCGAAGCATGTACTCGGCAGCGGTCTCTTCTTGCTCTGCCTGGGCGTCGTCGGGGATAAAGGGAATGCGGTAGTCGACAGCCTCGACCACCTTGGCAATGAGGTGCCCGGCGCGGTCGCGGTCGTGCACGATGAGCGGCGCGGGGTTACGGGTGAATTGTTCCATCAGGCGCTCTACGGCGGGGCCGTCGGTGAGCGGGATATTGTCGCGGCGCAAGGCCTCAAGAACGAGGCGATGGCAATCCTCTTGTATGGGGTCGAATGCCATGGAGCCTCCTTTGCTGCGGTTAGGGTTCAAATATCTCTATATAACGCTCTAGTTTACCCGCATGTGGCGCGCCGGTGGCGCCACGCTCCGACATGCACCTTTGCACCACGAAGACGGATGTCGCACAAATGTCGGCACCCTGGACGACCGAGTGGTATCACGGTGCCGCAAACGGTCGATTTTTGGCGGCGAACGGGGTGCATTTTGGAGGGGCACAGTCCTGCCCGGGATATGTAGTCAACCTTGATAAAACGTTTGCCCAGCTTGGGAGTATGAATGCCCCGCAAGGGTCTTCAGGGATAGAAAAAACGTTTCATCATTGTTGGCTTTAGGTGAATAACTGACCAACCAGAACGGTAAAATAGTGTTTGTCTGAGCGTTGAGACGTTTAGACATCGCGCATTGTCGTCGCCGGCAACGCGCAAACGGTCCTAACGGAGCCAATCGGGTGCTCCGTTATATACGCAAGTCTAAGAGGGGCTTGTTTAGGAGGCACAGTATGGGACGTTTTACCAATCCTCGCGATCTGTACTTTGGTGAGGGCGCTCGCCACGAGGTGAAGAACCTCAAGGGCAAGAAGGCCATCATCGTTTCTGGTGGCAGCTCTATGCGTCGCGGCGGGTTCTTGCAGGACGTTGAGGCCGACCTTAAGGAAGGCGGTTTCGAGGTCAAGCTGTTCGAGGGCGTCGAGTCCGATCCGTCCATCGAGACGGTCATGAAGGGCGCCGAGGCCATGCGCGAGTTCGAGCCCGACTGGATTATCGCCATCGGCGGCGGCTCGCCCATCGATGCCGCTAAGGCCATGTGGGTCTTCTACGAGTATCCCGAGGAGTCCTTCGATAACATCATCCAGCCGTTTAGCTTCCCCGAGCTGCGTCAGAAGGCTCACTTCTGTGCCATTTCCTCCACCTCCGGTACCGCTACCGAGGTCACTGCCTTCTCCGTCATCACCGACTACGCCAAGGGCATCAAGTACCCGCTGGCCGACTTCAACATCACCCCTGATGTCGCCATCGTTGACCCCGAGCTCACCTACACCATGCCCGCCAAGCTGTGCGCTCACACCGGCATGGACGCTCTGACCCACTGCATGGAGGCTTACGTTTCCACCTTCGCCTCTATGTTCACCGATGCCAACGCCCTGCACGGCATCCGCGAGATCGTCGAGTGGCTGCCCAAGTCCTATGCTGGCGACCATGAGGCCCGTCAGCACATGCACGAGGCTCAGTGCATCGCCGGCATCGCCTTCTCCTCGGGCCTGCTGGGCATCGTTCACTCCATGGCTCACAAGACCGGTGCAGCCTTTGAGAACGGCCACATCATCCACGGTGCTGCTAACGCCATGTACCTGGGCAAGGTCATCCAGTGGAACTCCAAGGATCCGCGCGCTGCCGAGCGTTACGCTTACGTGGCCAAGGAGATCCTGCACCTTCCCGGCGAGACCAACGAGGAGCTCATCGCTGCGCTCGTCCAGAAGATCCGCGACCTCAACGACCAGCTCAACATTCCGCAGTCCATCAAGGATTACGCGAATGGTGGCGTGAAGGTCGACGCCGAGAACCCGCAGATGGTTTCCGAGGAGGAGTTCCTCGCCAAGCTGCCCGAGATCGCCGCGAACGCCGAGACCGACGCCTGCACGCCGGAGAACCCGCGTGAGACCAAGGCTGCCGACTTCGAGAAGATCCTCAAGGCCTGCTACTACGACACCGACATCGATTTCTAATCGATTCTCACTGTCTTGCAAAGGGTCTCGCGCTCAATGCGCGAGGCCCTTTTTACTTTGCACCAATCGTTGTTTGATGAAGGGTGGATTCTCGTATGGCGCTTCCTATGGTTTACGGCGGTCCCGGCCGGTATGTTCAGGGGCCGGACGAACTTTCGCGTCAGGGCAGGTATTTATCATGGTTGGGCTGCGCTGCCTATGTTTTGTTTGACCAGGGCACCGAGGATCGGCTGTGCAGGCAGATCGTCGATGGATTTCTGGATGAAGATCTAAGCGAGCCGTTCTTTAAGATTTACAACGGTCCGTGTACGGAAGATGCCGTTGTCGAAATGGCCAAGGAAGCCCGGGCCGAGTATTGCGACATGGTGGTGGGCATTGGCGGCGGCAAGATGCTCGATATCGCCAAGGCAGTAGCGTTTTATGCTGAGCTGCCGTTGTGTGTATGCCCCACGGCGGCCTCAATGGATGGTCCGTGCAGCGCGATTTCGGTGCTGTATCACGAGGATGGGTCGTTCGATCGCTATCTGATGCTCGAGAAGAATCCAGATCTGGTCGTGGTCGATACCAACGTGGTTGCTGCGGCCCCACTGCGTATGACGGTCGCCGGTATGGGCGACGCGCTGGCAACGTACTTCGAGGCGCGTTCGTGTGCCGCGGCGAGAGGTGCGAACGAGCACGGTGGCGCGCCGGGGCACTTGGCACTGGTCGTGGCACGTGCCTGCTACGACACGCTTATGGAATGCGGCGTCGCTGCCAAGCGCGATCTCAAAAAGGGGCGTACATCGCCGGCGGTTGAGCGTCTGATCGAGTGCAATATTCTGCTCTCGGGCGTCGGCTTTGAGAGCGGCGGCTTGGCGTTGGCGCATGCCATCGCCAACGGTCTGACGATTCTGCCCGAGTGCAAGGCCATGCATGGTGAAGCCGTGGCATTTGGCCTAGTGGTCCAGCTTCGTTTGGAGCGTGCACCCGAGCTTGATCAGGTGCTCGAGTTTTGCCAGCGCGTCGGTTTGCCGACGACGCTCGAGGAGCTGGGCCTTGGCGAGATTTCCGATGCCGACCTGATGAGCGTTGCGGATGCGGCCTTTAGAAACGAACGCAATATGGCCAACGAGCAGGCCAAGGTGACCAAACAAAAGCTCGTCGAGCTTATGCGCGAGGCATAGTTTGGCGCTTGATTGACCTTGTGCAATCGAGGCGGCGATAGGCCGGGGCTATTTGCCGCAAAGATGCTCCGCGTGTAATTTGCCCGAGGCGTGGGCCGATAGCGTATCATTATCTCTTGCTTGTTTGCACTGCTCAGGGAGGGGCCGCGCGTGGCGCAGGAACACGATCTATTTGATGACATTATCGAGATCAGCAAGGGTTTCGACTTTCTTAAAAACCCGCTTGGCGGCGTGACCGATGCACTCGATCCGTCAGCGCCGCAGTGGAATCCTGCCGACTACAAGGAACGTCCGCGCGGCAACACCATTCCGTGCTTGACCTGCAAAAACGAAAAGAGCGGCTGCACCGCGTGCATGGACGTGTGCCCGGTCAACGCTATCGAGGTCGAGGAAGATGCCATCGAGATTCTCGATACCTGCCGTAAGTGCGGTCTGTGCGCCGCTGCTTGCCCGACCGAGGCGATCATCTCTCCGCGCCTTGCACCCAAAAACGTCTACGACGACATTGTCTCGGCGGCTACGAGCCACGAGACCGCCTACGTTACCTGCACGCGTGCCCTTAAGCGCATGCCACGCGAGAACGAGGTCGTCGTTGCCTGTGTGGGCGATATTACGGCTGAGACCTGGTTCTCGGTGCTGGCCGACTATCCCAACGTGAGCGTGTACCTGCCGCTGGGCGTGTGCGATAAGTGCCGCAACACCGGTGGCGAGGATATTCTGGGCGAGGCCATCGCCACTGCCGAGGAGTGGGCTGGTACGGGCATGGGCCTGGAGGTCGACCCCAAGAGCCTCAAATGTCATAAGCGCCGCGAGTACGAGCGCAAGGAGTACATGGAAAAGATCGCCCGCACCACGGGCCTAACCGTGACTAAGCTCAACCCGGCGACTGCGGCACTGGCCTCGGTGACGCAGAAGTTGAAGGCCCACCGTCACCAGATTACGCAGCTTGAGCGTACGCTTAACACCATGTGCGGCACCACGACGGCCAAACGTCGCCGTACGCTTACGCACGGGCGACAGCTGGTACTCTCGACGCTGCAAAACCATCCCGAGCTTGCCCAGAACATGCAGGTGAGCACGCCGGAGTGCGATTTTGACAAGTGCACGTCGTGCGGCGAGTGCGTCAATGTGTGCCCCACGTTTGCCTGCGATCTGGTGGGAAGCGGCCGCTTTGCACTGGAGTCCACGTATTGCCTAGGTTGCGG
>CAKTUC010000055.1 GCA_934617135.1 uncultured Collinsella sp.
GCGGGGTTGACGGCGATGATGTAGGCCATCGCCAGGAATGTTGTCAGTCCAGCGCGAAGTTCGGTCCCGATTGTGGACTTGCGCTCACTGACGTGAAAAAGTTCGTCCATGCATACCCTTTCCTTGTTCGGCCCCGAGTTTAGGCCGATTGACACGAACTCTCCCACTATAGCCCCTTTACGACACTGCTGTTCCTCGCATGTTGATGTTCGGCGCTTTGTAGCAGACGGACGGTATTTTACGCATGAAAATGTGTGGGTACCGTATACTTAAGCGGTTACAACGACCCTATGGAGGAACGTATGATTAAAGAGCTTTGCCACGACGAGGCTATCCTGTCCCAGCGTTGCGAGGTTGCGACCGTCGAGGACGAGTCGGTTGCTCAGGACCTGATCGATACCATCAAGTCGCTCGACGATGCCGGCTGCCTTGCCGCTAACCAGATTGGCGTTACCAAGAAGGTCTGCGTCTACCTGGACGACGCCGGCGAGCCCCATGTGCTCTACAACCCCCGCCTGGTGTTTGGCCTGGGCGCCAGCAAGATGGAGGAGAGCTGCCTGACGCACGAGGAGGTCACCAAGTCCACGCGCTATATCAAGTGCAAGGTTGCTTATGACGTGATCGTCGACGGCAAGATGCGCGAGCGCAAGCAGGACTTTGTGGGCTTCGAGGCGCAGATGATTCAACACATGATTGACCACTGT
Source organism: uncultured Collinsella sp. (assembly GCA_934617135.1). Lineage (GTDB taxonomy): Bacteria > Actinomycetota > Coriobacteriia > Coriobacteriales > Coriobacteriaceae > Collinsella. The sequence continues at coordinate 705 of CAKTUC010000055.1, forward strand.
CTAGGAAAGTTGGTCTAAGGGGACCAAAGCACCGCACCTTGCCGCTCAATCGTCGCTCGCGTGCCTTAAGTACGCTTCGCTCCTCTTTCGTGGCAATCTGCGGCACTTTGACCCCTTAGACGACCTGCGGGGTTAACTTGGTTGAGTTTATCCTGTTTGAATAGTCCGGGCGTGACATTGTTGTCATGTCCGGGCTTTTGTGTTTAGCGCCTTTTTGTTTGGTGACAATGAACTTAGCAAGAACGTAAAGCTAGGAGGCGCTATGTGTACGAGCATTCGATTTACCGATAATTCCGGCAACATGTATCTGGGCCGCAACCTCGACTGGAGCTTTGACTACGGCCAACAGGTTCGCGTGATGCCGCGCGGGTTTCACATTCCGTATTCGTTTATCGACGACACGACAGCGGCACACGCGGTGATCGGTATGTGCATCGATTACAAGAACTACCCTATGTTCTTCGATTGCGGCAACGATGCGGGCCTCGCCGTGGCGGGTCTCAATTTCCCGGGTTATGCCGAGTATGCCGAGGGCCCGGTTGATGGCAAGACCAATATCGCGGCCTATGAGTTTCCCCTGTGGGTGGCAGCGACGTTCTCGACGGTCGATGAGGTCGAGGCCGCGCTGCGCGATACGGTGATCGTCGCCAAATCTGCCGGAGAGGGGCTGGGCGTGTCGCTGCTCCATTGGATTATCGGCGACAGCCAGCGTAGCATCGTGGTCGAGATGATGGCCGATGGCCTGCATGTATACGACAATCCGGTCGACACCCTTGCCAATCAGCCCACCTTCCCGTGGCATATGGAAAACCTACGCACCTATATCACCGCCACAAGCGATTTTCCGCAGACGGCGACATGGCGTGGCGCCGAGCTCAAGCCCTATGGCGCGGGTGCCGGCATGCGCGGCATTCCGGGCGATTGCTATTCGCCGAGCCGTTTTGTAAAAGCGGCGTATCTCAATGCCAACTATCCGCAAAAAGAGAGCGAGGCCGAAAACGTCGTCCGTATGTTCCGTTCACTCGAGGGCGTGGTGATGATCGAGGGCGCGTCCAGGATGGGCGATGGCAAGTTCGAGAAGACTATCTATACCGGATGCTTTAGCGCGCGCACGGGCAATTATTACTACGCGATGTATGAGGATCCGTCGATTCGCTACGTGAGCCTGATGGATGCCGAGGGCGCGAGCCCCGATAAGCTCGTGACTCCCGAGCCGCGCCGCTCGTAGTCTGCCAGTTTATTACGACGCAAAACGGCCCCGCATCTCGTGAGGTGCGGGGCCGTTGTCGTGGATAGATGACGGGCTAGAAGTTGGCGTCGTTGAGCTGGGTGCTCTCGAGACCGTCGAGCTGCTGCTGTTCGGGCGTGTCGGCGACGCTTTCGAGCTGCTCGGTGGGGTCGACATTCATGCTCTTGCCGGCCTCGTTGCCGTTGACCAGGTCGTCCGAGAAGATATCGACTTCCATTTCCTCGGCCTCTTCGACCTGAACCTCGAGCGGAACCTGGGTGCGTACCAGCTTGACTGCCGGGCGCATGCGGGCAAAGAGCGGCACGTACTCGATGATGATGGCCGAGTTCTCGAGACCATACCAACGTGCCGGGCTTCCGCAGGCGCGGCGGACGGCATACTTGATGGCCATGACGCGGTGGTCGTTGCGGTTGATGTCCGTCTCGGGGGCAAGCATCTTGCGCAGCATGCAAAAACGGAAGTCGCCCACGTTGCCGCGCGTCTCGTAGATGGAGTAGGTGTGGTGCTGCGGCGGCAGCTCACCCGAGGCCATCAGGTCGCCGACAATCTGGCGCAGGTAGGCATTGACGCGCTGGTTGACCTTAAAGCCCAAGTTCAAGCGCACGCGGAATAGGAAGTCCGTGCCAAAGGTTTCGACGGAATACTCGTGCGTATAGGGCTCGTCAGTAACGTGTACGTTGATGAACCAATAGGCCTTGGCGCGCTTGGGGTGCTTGTCCAGGATGGAATAGAGCACGTCGCGGTCGAGCGTGAGCGGGTCGGGGCTGTTGGTAAGGAACACCAGGTTGTCGGCGAGTACGGGATAGGTCTCGTCGTTGCGCAGGCGATTGAGCTGCTCGATATACTTGGAGACGGGCAGCAGAATCGTCTGCGTGCGCTCGATGGCGGTGCCGCGGCGCCATACGTACATAAGGCCGAACAGAAGAGCGGCAAGGAAGATCATGACATAGCCGCCATCAAAGAACATGGTGAGGCACGAGGCAAAGAAGCACAGCTCAATAGCGCCAAAGAGCAGGGCGAACACGCAGGCACCCAGCTTGTGCTTGAGGATGCCGGCGATGTAGCTCGTCAAAAGCGTCGTGGTCATGAGCATGGTCACGGTAATGGCGAGGCCGTAGGCGCTCTCCATGCGCTCGGAGTTTTGGAACAGCAGCACGATAAAGATGCAGCCGACCCACATGATGTTGTTGACGAGCGGAATATAGAGCTGGCCCTTGGTATCGCTGGGGTAGTGGATGCGCAGATGCGGCATAAGGTTGAGGCGCGTGGCCTCAGATACCAGCGAGAACGATCCGGTGATAAGTGCCTGCGAGGCGATGATGGCCGCCACGGCAGAAAGCACGATGGCGAAGGGTCGCAGGGACTCGGGAAGCATCATATAGAACGGGTTGACGATATCCATCGCGAGCATCTGGGGGTTGGAGTTGTTGGCGAGCAGCCAAGCGCCTTGGCCCAGATAGTTGAGGATGAGCGCCGCCTTTACGAACGGCCAAGATGCGTAGATGTTAGCCTTGCCCACGTGACCCATGTCCGAATAGAGCGCCTCGGCGCCGGTCGTCGACAGAAAGACGAAGCCGAGCACCATGATGCCCGAGTGGTTGATGGGCGAGAACAGGAACATGATGCCGCGGATGGGGTTGAGCGCGCGCAGGATGGACAGGTTGCCGAGCATATTGAACAGGCCGGCGCCTGCCAGGAACAAGAACCATAGCGTCATGAGCGGGCCGAACAGCTTGCCGATCGACGAGGTGCCGGCGCGCTGCATGGCAAACAGGCCGCAGATAATGATGATGGTGATGATGATGACGTTGGTCTGACCATCGCCCAGCAGCGCATGGCCCCACTCAATGGTGCGCAGGCCCTCGATGGCCGTAGTAACGGTGACCGCGGGGGTGAGGATGCCGTCGGCGAGCAGCGCCGCGCCACCGATCATGGCGGGCAGAATCAGCCACGGCGCCACCTTGCGCACCAGGCTGAACAGGGCGAAGATACCGCCTTCGTTGTGGTTGTCGGCCTTCATGGCGATCAGCACGTACTTGACCGTGGTCACGAGCGTCATGGTCCAGATGACGAGCGAAAGCGCGCCCAGGATCATGTCCTCACTGACGGTGCCAATGCCGCCGTTGTTGGCGACGATTGATTTCATGGTGTACATGGGGCTCGTGCCGATGTCGCCGTAGACGACGCCGAGCGTAACGAGCAACATACCAGCGGAGAGCGGGATAGCTCCGTGCCCGCCCTGACTGTGCTGGTCTTGGAGGCTTGCCTCCAGTTTGTTGTGTGCCACGTGGACTCCTTTAGACATCTGACCCTTGCCATGGGCAAAAGGTCTTTATGCCGTCTTTATACATATAAGAGCAGTTTGGCACATCGGGATGCTTTAGACAATAATCCCCAGCTGGGGAGTAGCTGCCTGCGCGGGTGACATTTCAAAACAGGGACGTATTCGCTGTGTGGTTTGCTGCAACGTAATAACCGCGGGCACGCCCCTGTTTTGAAACATGAAGAGGGGCTGTTAGGCGCGTGCTGCCTGGGCAATACCGGCTTTGGTACTTGCGCGTTTGCCGGCGAGCTCGCAGAAGACCGCGCCGCCGATGATCAGCGCGGCTCCCATCAGGCGGATGGGCGTCACGGCCTCGCCCAAAAGGACGACGGAGAAGACGACGGCCGAAAGCGGCTCGAGGTAGCCGACGACGGCGACGGTCTGCACGGGCAGTTTGGCGACGGCGCTAAAGTAGAGCAGGCAGCCGAGCCCAGTGTTGACGACGCCGAGCATGGCGACGGCGCGCCAGTCGATGCTGGCGGCGATGCTGGGGGAGAAAAACGAGGGGACGCCCTGCGTGATGAGCGTGAGAACCAATGCGGTCGCAAAGGCAGCACTCACCTGGAGCGTGGAGTTCTCGAGTCCTTCGATATGCGGCGCCCCCTTGCTGGCGATGACCATCAGCGCGTAGCAGAAGGCCGAGGCGATGCCGCAGACGATGCCCGAGATGGGCATGTTGCCACCCAGGCCTTGTGCTGCGATGAGGAAAGCGCCGCAAGCAACGGCGATAAAGCCGGCGATTTTACCGCCGGTCAGCTTTTCACCAAAAATGAGCGGGGAGAGCGCCATAACGATGATGGGGCCGCAGTAATACAGCAGTGAGGAGATACCGACGCCAATGGTCTGGTAGGCGCGAAACAGGAATATCCAGCTGGCACCCAGCGCAGCGCCCGAGAGGATAAGGGCCGCAGCTTCGCGAGGGCGAGACGGTGCCTGCAACTTATGGCGTTGCGTAGTGACGAGGATGATGATGAGCGAGAACGCACCCAAAAACGTGCGCAGGAGCACGATATCGGAGCTCGGCAGCGCGATGGCAGCGGCGATGATGCCGTTGGAGCCAAACAATAGCAATGCTGCTAAGTACGTAAACAGTCCGTTGTTCATGCGCTGCCGTCCCCTCTATATCTTGCATGTTCACTATGGGGTAGCGGGCTATAGAAGAAAAGCGAATATAATGCATGGATGACATGACAAATACTCATGCAAAGGTGGGGACGTGCCGTGGAGACCAATATCCAAAAGATGCAAGTGCTGCTCGAGACGGTGCGTGCCGGCAGCTTTACGCGTGCTGCAGAGCGGCTGAGCTATTCGCAGTCGGGCGTGAGCCGCATGGTGGGCGACCTTGAGGCAGACTGGGGTTTCAAGGTGCTCGACCGTAGCCGCGAGGGCGTGGTGCTTTCTGCCGACGGGCGGCAGGTCATGCCGGCAGTCGAGGCGTTATGCGAAGAGTTTGGCCGTCTGCAGCGACGCGTGGACGAGATGCGGGGGCTCATGCGCGGCAAGATCTGCATCGGTACGTTTTCGAGCGTGGCGACCCATGTGCTGCCGCCGGTCATCGCGCGGTTTCGCGCCGATCACCCGGATGTCGATTACGAACTGCTGATGGGTGATTACTCCGAGATTGAGCAATGGGTGGCGGAAGGTCGCTGCGACCTGGGCTTTATTCCGCGCGAGCCACGCGGCGCCGGCATGGCGTCGCGGCCGTTGGTGCAAGACGAGCTGATGGCCGTGGTGCCAGCGGGCTCCTCGCTTGCCACCGCGGAGGTCGTTTCCCTTGCCGATTTGGCCAACGAGCAATTTATTCTGCTGGAACGCGGCAGTGACGACGAGATTACGCCGCTGTTCCGCCGTGCGGGCCTAACGGTGCGCTCCAAGCTGTCGACTTGGGACGACTATGCGATTATGGCCATGGTCGAGGATGGTCTGGGCGTGAGCGTTCTTCCCGCGCTTATCTTGCGCCGCTGTCAGTTCGATGTTGCTATCCGGCCGCTGGAGGGACATCCTCATCGGCAAATCAATGCCATACACCGCACGGCTGATGTTTCGCTTGCGGCGGCTCGTTTCCTTGAATATCTATAGAGGTGCGTACCCGTTGTCCACTTTGAGGCAAATCTCAGGGTTCGGTACATTTTCTTGTGAAATTGAACTTTCGGATAGTGCGCCGCGCTATACTGCTGCCTAAATTGAACTCAGGTTCAATTCGTGTTCTATAAATTGAACTTTGCCAGCAAGGAGGTTCTAGTGGCCCAAGAGACGTTTAGCGATCGCCTGCGACAGGCTATGTCCGATCGCGACGTTCGCCAGTCGGACGTGATCCGCGCATCGGAGATGCTCGGCAAAAAACTCGGCAAGAGTCAGATGAGCCAATATGTGAGCGGCAAGACGATTCCGCGGCGCGATGTGGCAGAGCTGCTCGCCCGTATTTTGGAGGTCGATGTTACCTGGCTGCTCGCCAGTGACGCCGACCAAGGCGAGACGCCCTCGTCCCATAACGTTGCCAAATCCGAACCTAGTCCCACGGCTCAAATTGCAAGGAGCACTACCATGCGCACTTTCTCTAAATCCACCAAGCTCGATAACGTCCTGTATGACGTGCGCGGCCCCGTCGTCGACGAGGCTGCCCGTATGGAGGACGAGGGCGAGCGCATCCTCAAGCTCAATATCGGCAACCCGGCGCCCTTCGGTTTCCGCACCCCCGATGAGGTCATCAAGGACATGCGCCAGCAGCTGCCCGACTGCGAAGGCTATTCCAACTCGCGCGGCCTGTTCTCTGCGCGCAAGGCGATTATGCAGTACTCGCAGATCAAAGGCCTGCCCAATGTTCAGATGGAGCATATCTACACGGGCAACGGCGTGTCCGAGCTTATTCAGCTATCGATGAACGCGCTGCTCGACAACGGCGACGAGATTCTGATCCCCAGCCCCGACTATCCGCTCTGGACGGCGTGCGCGACCCTTGCCGGCGGTCATCCCGTGCACTATCTGTGCGATGAGCAGGCGGATTGGTATCCCGACCTAGAGGATATGGAGTCCAAGATCACGAGCGCGACCAAGGCCCTCGTCATCATCAACCCCAACAACCCCACGGGCTCGGTCTACCCGCGCGAGGTGCTCGAGGGTATCGTCGAGATCGCGCGCAGGCATCAGCTGATGATCTTTGCCGACGAGATTTACGACCGTCTGTGCATGGACGGCTACGAGCACGTCTCGATTGCTTCGCTCGCGCCCGACCTGCCCTGCGTCACCTTTAGCGGCCTTTCCAAGTCGCACATGATCGCGGGCTACCGTATTGGCTGGATGGTGCTTTCGGGCAACCAGCGTTGCATGAGCGACTTTATTATGGGCATCAACATGCTATCGAACATGCGCCTGTGCTCTAACGTGCCGGCTCAGTCCATCGTTCAGACGGCGCTCGGTGGCCATCAATCGGTCAACGACTACATTCGCCCGGGCGGCCGTGTCTATGAGCAGCGCAATTTTGTGTACGAGGCGCTTAGCAAGATCGATGGCATCTCGGTGGTCAAGCCGCGCGCGGCGTTCTACATCTTCCCCAAGATGGATGTGAAGAAGTTCAACATCACCGACGACGAGCAGTTCGCCCTCGACCTGCTGCACGAGAAGAAGATCCTGATCACGCGCGGCGGCGGCTTTAACTGGGCCGAGCCCGACCACTTCCGCATCGTGTACCTGCCGCGCATGGAAGTGCTCAAAGAGTCCCTCGAAGATCTCGCCGACTTCTTCGATCACTACCGTCAGAGCTAGTGGGATAGAAGCTCCGCACTATGAAAAGCTCCCTGCAGTTGTTTTGCTACAGGGAGCTTTCTTGAATCGGCGGAACTATATAACAATCCCGTTGCAGTGGTCGATTTCGTGCTGGATGATCTCGGCGGTGTAGCCCGAGAAGTTCTTGATGCGGTGGACGAAGTTCTCGTCCAGATATTCCACCTTAATGCGACGATAACGAGTGCAGGGACGCTCGCCGACGAGAGAAAGACATCCTTCGCTCGTCTGGTAGGCATTGACCTGCTCAAGAATTTGCGGGTTGTACATAAGCAGCGACTTGCTGCCGTCCTTTACGCAGATGATGCGTTTGCGCACACCGATCATGTTGGCGGCGAGGCCCACGCACTCATGCTCATGCTCGTGGAGCGTATCCAGAAGATCCTGTCCGGTCGCGGCATCTTCTGGACCGGCGTCTTCGGAAGGCAGGCGCAAAAAGAACTCGGATTTCATGATGGGCTT
>CAKTUC010000056.1 GCA_934617135.1 uncultured Collinsella sp.
CAGCGGCACGTAGGTCTCCTTGCCCAGTGCAACGACAAAGCCCGCAACGCACAGCACCATAAAGGCGGGCGCAACCAACGTCAGACCCAGGCCAACGAGCGTTACGCCCCAAGCGATCGGCATCGACAGGTTCTTAAACTTGGCGAACAGCGGACCGACAAAAAGGCCAGCTGCGACACCTGCAACTGTCATGACCGTCGAAGCGAGACCGGCCTCGACCGTGCCGCCAAAGCCACGGCCAACAACCAGCAGCGAGACATTGGAGCTAAAGAGCTGGAACGTGAGCACGAACACAAAGCTCATGACCGTGATGATAGCGACCTCTTTGGGCATATTGGCAAATACGTTGACCTTGCGCTTGGGCTCAAGATGACCCTCGGGAAGGCAGACGGCCTCGATCACGATAAAGATAATCATGATGAAGTACGCCGCATAGCTGTGGAACCACTCGGCAGAACCCAAGATGCCGGAAACCATCGTCCAGATAATGCCGCCCAGTGCAACAAAGGTGGAGTAGATGCCCATGACAAACGAACGCTGCTTTCCGCCAAAGTAGTCCGCGATGAGGGCGTCCGTTGAATTCTGAACGGCGCCAAGGCCAAGGCCCATGACCGCCGAGGCCGCAAGGACCTGGCCGAGCGAGTCGTGGAACACCAGCACCGAGGCGCCCGCCAGCATCACGATAACGTGGCCGATAAGCGTTGTCTTCTTCTTAGACACGCGAGAAGCAAGCTGCGAAGACACAAGCATGGCGGACAGTGCCATCATCAACGGGATGATGCCGATAATCATCTGAACGGCAGCGATGTTCTCGTTGGGAAACGCAGCCGCAACAGAAGCCACAATGGGAACGGGCACAAGCATGCCCATAATGCACATGGCGGCAGCGTAAATGCCAACCAGGTACTTGATCTTGGTTTTATCCATGATTCAATCCTTACGTTAAAAAGAAGTGAAACAGGGCGATCGAAGCATCACCGCCGATCGCCCTAAGCACGGTGCTATCGATCGTTAAACCCAGAAAAGACGGGCTTTCCACTGTACGTAAGCGCCTCCTCGGCGCCATCGAGTACGCGACAGGCGCCAGCAGCCATCGCCTCGAGCTCAAACTCGCCGGGATAGGCAGATACAGGGGCAATCCAAGAACAGGCGTCCTCGATGGCGGCAACGAGTTCCTTGCTGTGAACCATGCCGCCTCCAAGCAAGATGCCATCAACATCGCCCTTAAGGACGCATGCCATCTCGCCAATCCACTTGCAGGTCTGGTAGACCATCGCGTCCCAGGCGCGGGCTGCGGCGGCATCGCCTGCAGCAGCCCGCTCACACACTTCAACGCCATCGGAGGTGCCCAGCAAATCGACAAAACCACCGGTCTTCATGCAATGGGCGCGGGCAACGTCAAGACCATGCTCCGCCGTATACTTCGCGACCTCGATCGCGGGAACCGAGCCACAGCGCGTAGGCGCCATGGGGCCTTCGCCACCAACGATGTCGTTGCCGTCGACCATCTTGCCCTTAAGGTGGGCAGAGATTGAAATGCCGCCGCCGATATGACAGACAATAAAGTTGCACTCGTCGTATGCACGACCGAGCTTTGCAGCGTGGCGAATAGCGGTCTCTTTGAGATTAAGGGCGTGCAGGTGCACGTTTCGATACACGCCCTTAATGCCCGTCATGCGTGCGAGATCGCACAGCTCGTCAGTATCGGGAGGATTTACAACAAAGGCAGGCTTGCCACATTTCGCGGCAAACTCGTGAGCGATTTGGGGACCCAGCTGCGCCGGATGCTGGATACCGTTTGCGCCAACGCGAGCATGCTCGAGCATGACCTCGTTGATGGCGTAGGTGCCACCCGGCAGCGAAAGCAAGCCGCCACCGCGGCCAACGAACGCATCGAAGTCGTCAAGCGAAAGACCGGCTTCCTTAAGCGCATCCAGAATCAGCTCGCAGCGATACGCCATCTGGGCCGAGACCCCGTCAAACTGGGCGAGATCTTTCGCCTCATGCGCCACGTTCTTGCTGAGCTTGCACGAATCGCCTTCAAAGACGCCAACCTTGGTCGAGGTAGAACCAGGGTTAATAACTAAAACGCGCCAAGGCTTATTCTGTCCAGCCATGTCTTACGCCTCCTTGAGCGCCTGGGCGCGCACGCAACTCATCACCACATTGCCGACGATTTCGTCAACAGGCGCAGAGCGCGAGCAGTCGCAGACGATCTTCTTAAAGCCCTGGAGCATGGGGCCGTAAGCGTTGGCGCCCGTCAGGTTCTGAACGATCTTGACGCCGATATTGCCCACGTTGATATCGGGCCAGATGACCACATTGGCCTGTCCCGCAACAGCAGACTCGCGATGAACCTTCTTGGCCGCAACCTTGGGGTTAATCGCCGAATCAAACTGGAACTCGCCGTCGATGGCAAGGTCGGGACGGCGATCGTTGGCAACCTCGCGAGCGCGACGCACCTTGTCGACAAGCTCGTTATCCATCGAACCATCAGTCGAATGCGAAAGCAGCGCGCAACGGATATCCCATCCGGTCAGCGAGCGTACCGTTTCGCTCGACGAAATCGCAATCGAGGCAAGCTCCTCGCTCGTGGGGTCAACGCAAACGGCGGAATCGCCAAAAGCCAAAAGGCCGCCTTCGCCGCCGTTCCAGTTGGGAATGTCGGCGATACCGCACGAGCTCACGGTGTCCACCCCGTCGGCAAGGCCGACGATGGTCTGACCCGCCAGGATGATGTCGCCCGTGGCGTTATCGATGCCGGCGAACATTACGTCGACATCGCCGAGCACCTGCAAAATCAGGGCGCGCTCAAGCGGACGCGTCATACGGCGCGCGGCTCCCTTGGGCTTAAACTTGCAATCCGGATGCGAAAGGTAGCGCTCACAGCAGGCGGCGTTCGCCTCCTCGTCGGTCACATCGACAATCTCGATGCCGTCAAGGGAGATGCCGCGCTCGTCGGCAAGCTCCTTGAGCTTGCCGCCGTCGCCGACCAGCACACATTCGGCAAGATGCTCGGCGGCGATCTTTGCGACCGCCTGCATCATGGTCTCGTTTTCGCCCTCGGGAAAAGCAACGCGCATAGGCTTGGCGGCAGCCTGCTCGCGCAGGGTCTGCATCAGGTCCATGGCAGCTACTCCATCTCTTCGGCAGTGCGCTCGATAAGCTCGCCGATGGTCTTCATGACCATGACCTCGCGAACGGGAACCTCGGCATCGAGCTCGTTCTCGATCATGGAGGTCAGAGCGATCATCTTCATCGAACCCTTGCCCAGGGTCTCAAACGTCGTCTCGGGGGTCACATCGCCGTCATAGTTGTAAGCGGACTTGGCAAAATCGCAGATCTGCTGAGTGAGTTCTTCGTTCATGATGGTGCCTTTCTAATTAAAAAGAGGGGTGGCCACGGCGGACTGGAGACATGGGTCCCGCCGTGGCCTAAGAGAGGAAGCGAATTGTTGCAGGGGTGAAAGCCTAGTCGTCAAGCTCAAACGTGAGCTCTTTGTAGCCCGGACGGTCGATGACCTTGGCATGGACGCCCACGGTCTCGCCCGCCATGAGTTTGGCGCGAATCTCGGGAGCCTTCTTCTTGGTAATGCCGTAGATGACGTAGGTGTACTGAGAGCCCTCGTCGATATCGACGGCGCCGTAGGCGTACTTGCCATACTCCTTGAGGTAGGGCTTGTCGTTCTGCGGCCCGGGTAGGGTGAAATCGATCAGATGACCGTGGCCGGAAACCTGGACCCAATCGGTCTTGTGATAGCCACAGGCATTGCAGGCAAGGTGGGGCGGAAACTCGACGGCTCCGCACTCAGGGCACTGACGCGCCCAATAGATGCCCTCTTCAAGACCCGTGTAGAACTTCTTGACCACGGGCTCCATATCTTTGAGTTGCATGAGAATACTCCTTATGGGAAATCGAAAACCGCGGTCGACTACGCGACGGTACGAAGAATCTGGCAGCGCACGTTCTGGGAGCCGCCAAAGCCACGCAGGAAGGTCGTCTCGGGGACGTTCTTCATCTGGGTTGCACCGGCGACGCCACGCATCTGCTTGACGGCCTCGACGATATCGGCAAGGCCAGATGCGCCATGGGCGTGACCGAAGTTGCAACGGCCACCGTGCGGGTTGATAGGCTTGTCCCCATCAAATGCGGTACGACCCTCAATGGCATACTTCCAGGCCTCGCCGCGCGGGATATAGCCGCACTCCTCGGCCGAAACAATCTCGGACGCCAGGAAGAAGTCGTTGCACATAAACAGATCGATTTCATCCGGACTCACACCGGTAAGGTCATAGACCTGCTTGGCGGCAACCTTGGTAGCCCAGTGCTCGTTGTGGAGCAGACCCGCCTCGACCGCAGACGCGCCCGTGCCCAGCACCTCGACCGGAGCGTACGGGACACCCATGGCCTTGGCCTTCTCGGTAGGCATCACGACAACGGCGGCTGCGCCGTCGCACTTCTTCTCAAAGCCGGTAACGCGCAGGTACTGCGTAACGCGCGGGTTGTACATGCTCTTGAGGTATTCGTCGGCAGAATCGAAGCCCGCAGCCTTTGCGTCTTCCTCGACCGTGGTCTCATACCAAGCGAGAGGATTGAGCACGGCACCGCGACGAAGGCTCTTGGTGAGACCGTTCAGGGCATCGTCAATCTGATCGGCAGTCAGGTCATACTGCATGGAATACTCGTTGATCCAGTTGTCGAACGACACGCCGAAGGCGCCGTCGAGCGGACGGCCGTAAGCGCGGTCGTAGATCTTATCGAGTGAGGGGATCATGACATCGAGCGTAAAGTCCTGGCGGATATGCGAGGGCATATGCTCGACGGGAAGGGTCGAAGCCAAGTCGCAGGCACCCGTAAGGACAACGTCGTAGGCACCGGAGGCAACCGCCATCACGGCCTGCTCAAGGGCGACATAGCCCGTGCAGCAAGCTTCGGAATGATGGACAGAGCCCTTCGCACGAACGCCGAACCAGTCGGCCACTTGCATGTTGGGGGTAATGCAGTCGCCAACAAGGTAAGGATTGGCGCTGCCGTGGAAGAAATAGTCCACGTCACGGGGCTCAAGACCGGCATCTGCAATTGCCTCGAGGGCCGCGTAGCCAAATGCCTCGCCCTCGCCAATACCCTGGGTCTCCGGGTGCTCCTCAAAATCCTTGAACGGGGTGCAGCCAACGCCTACAATCGAGACGCTGCGCATGTTCTTTCCGAGCGTAACCACTGAATATCACATCCTAATCATGTGAAGGTGTACGGAGTGATGGCGCAGTCCGGCCGCGAGCGAAGGTGAGAGAGCGCTCGCGGCTTTTCTGTGCCGCCACACGTTGAACTACTGCAGTGGTTCTCTTGAACGTAGCTTTAGTTTATGAGGGGCCGAACGAAACGCGTGAGACAAAAAGCCCCTATGTGTCCCATATGATGGGACACATAGGAGTTAGTCGTTCCAAATAGCACGTAAACAGGCTTGTAGTTATTGAACTTATGAGCTGGAATATCTAGAGATTACCCTGGCTCCAACCGTTTATCCCCAAATATCGACCGCTCACGCGACCGGCCTTTCAAAATCGGGAATACGTGGATGCCAATGATGTGATGTATCGTCGACAAAGAGCGGCGCGTAGAACATGCGATTGAGGGCGGCGGCAACGGTGCGCGCCTCAAGATCGGGCCGAGCCTCGAGCCAATACTGAATGAGGTTATGGTGACCCGCGAGCGCAAAGGCCAGATACAGGTCAAAGTCCGTTTCATCGGAAAATGTCGAACGAAGCCGATTGCGAAAATAGTCATGCATAAAGATCGTTGCCTTGTGAGCAAACACGGGATCACCGTTATCGCTATTAAGCGCCAAAACTTTCGAGCGATTAGCCTTGAGGATCTCCATGCGCCTGATCATCGTGGGCGTAGGGTCCAGCTGCGCGTCACCAAAACGAGCCTCCAGCGCAACATCATTGATGTCCCGCATATTCTGGAGCAGCTCATCTTCAAAACGTTTAACCACATCATCGACAGAACGATAACAGCGATAGAACGTCGATTTGGATGTATGGGCAAGGCGAAGCACATCGGCCACCTTAATCGACTGCACCGGAGTTGTCGCCATAAGTTCAAAGACGGCATCTTCGATTCGCGAAGCAATATCGTTTTTTGCGTTCAGCGACATAGTGGCCTCCCCCGTTGACGGTTGACTACTATGCTACCCGAAAGGCGTGCTCCTTAATGACGATATGAGGCATAGAGCGCGCTGCGCAAGAGATGACAGAGTCGCCAAACGCCACTGACGAAGTAACCCATCCGACAGGCATTCCGTCTTTGCGGGGATCCGTTGAAAACCCCGTCCCTTCGGCCTTGAGAATCGCCTCGATGCGCGTCCAGACCTGACACATTCGAAAACGCCGTTCTTGCTGATCAACTGCAGTGTCAATCCATGCCCATTCCCTTGGACTCGCCATACGCTCAACCGCAACGGACGCAAGATCATCAACTGATTCGATGTCAGCACCAATAGGCCCTCCGACCGATCGAACAACATCGGAAACAGCGAGGATGGCTACGCCTCCACCATGTGAAATGGAAATGGAGGGGGCCTCCCCATCCGCAAGCTCGATCTTGCCGAAAGCGGAACACGCAAGTTGGGTGTCGTCGAAGACGCCCAAGGCATCTCGAAGAAGCAAACCCACGCCGGCAGCTTCCCTCCTAGACGTAATTGGGAGATCCCCATTGGAGGCACGCAAAGCATAGCGACCCGCAATTGAAGTTACATCGGCAGCCTCGCCGGGATCAATCGCGGAAACGTCAACGAGATGCACTGTTATGTCCAAAATGACCGGCTCCCACTCAATAGAACCGACAAGGGCGGACGGATGTCCAGGACCGTTCTTGCGTTCACTTACATGACTTTTGGCGGCACACCTTGTCGACTTATAGCAAAACAGCCCAGAGGACATAGCCTCTGAGCTGCGAACATTTGGTGGGCGTTAGAAGATTTGAACTTCTGACCTCTTCCGTGTCAGGGAAGCGCTCTCCCCCTGAGCTAAACGCCCAAATGGAGCGGACAACGGGGCTCGAACCCGCGACCCCAACCTTGGCAAGGTTGTGCTCTACCAACTGAGCCATGTCCGCTTACGAGGATTAATCTTACGTGATACCCGCATCCTATGCAAGAACTTTTTTTAAAAAGTTTTGCGATCCCCTCGCGAAGGCATCGGCCGGCACGAAAGACGCAGGCAAACGTAGGCTCACGGCGAGATGCCCCCCTACAGCTCGCCGAGCATAATCCAGGCCGAACTGTCCTGCGCGAGCTTGCCACCAGAAAGCGGCGATGAGGTAAGCAGGACCTTACCCGCCGGCAGCTCCACGGGCGCTGCGCCGAAGTTCGTCACACACGCCCAGCCGTTGTCGCGGCGATAGGCGATAACGCCGCCCTCGGCACCCTCGGCACCATCCGCAAGACCGGTGCGCCCGTCAAGATCGAGCCATGCAAGATCGTTGGCGCACCCGCGCAACTTGCGCCGCAACCAGAGGGCCTCGCGATAGAGCGCGAGCATCGATGCCGGGTCCGCCTCTTCCCTATCGACAGCGTAGTCGGAAAACCACGCAGGCTGCGGCAGATGAGGCACCGCATCGGCACCCGCCGGCGAGAACCCAAACGATCCGCCCTGTGCGGGATCGTCCGCCGATGCCCATGGCAGGGGAACACGGCAGCCGTCGCGTCCCTTCTCGCGTTTCGGTCCATGTGTATTGGTTGCACTGGGATCTTCGAGCGCAGCCCACGGGATATCCGCCACCTCAAAAAGGCCGAGTTCCTCACCCTGATACACGTATGCCGAGCCCGGAAGCGCCAGCTCGAGCAAGAGGGCCGCCCGCGCGCGACGCTCACCGAGCTCACGGTTCTCGTCATAAGACGACCCGTCGCGCAAGAGCCAGTCGAGCGCGATCTGATGGTAGCGCGTCGCCTTGATCTGCGGCAGGGCATAGCGCGTCGCCACACGCGGCACGTCATGGTTGGAGAGCACCCAGGTCGAGGCAGAATCGGATTCGACGGCTGCCTTCAAGCCCTCCTCGATTGCGGTATGCATGTCGTCATAGGTCCAAGTGGCCTTGGCGAACTCAAAGTTGAACGTCTGCCCGAGCTCGCTGGGACGCGCGTAGAGATACTGGCGCTCGGGCAGCACCCACGCCTCGGCAACGGCACTGCGCGGCGGATCATAACGGTCGAACACGCGGCGCCACTCGCGATAGATCTCGTGGACTTCGTTGCGGTCCCACAGCGGATGGGTACCGTCATC
>CAKTUC010000057.1 GCA_934617135.1 uncultured Collinsella sp.
CGCAGGTAGTCGTCGCACACGGCGAGCGCGCGGTGCGTCTCGAACTTGTACATGGCCTGCTCAAAGGCGAGGGCTGCCTGCTCGGCGGCCTCGACCACGGCGGCAGAAGCGGCACCGGCGGGGATGCAGCCGTTGCGGTAGGGGCTCTCGTCGCCCTCCTTGACGGCGACGCCGTAGAAGCAGCTGCGGGCCAGGCGGTTGAACACGCCGGTCAAAAGGGCGCTCTCCTTGAGGGCCGGGTCGATGACGCGCTTGTCGTCGCAGGCGCGCACCTCGTTGCCGTCCTTGTCCTTGCCGGTCACACGCGTGTCGTATGCCTTGGGGCTAAAGCTCACCGGCTTCTCGGACAGGCCGAGCGACAGCCAATGCGCGCGCATCTGCTCGCAGGTGTAGTGGTTGAGCAGGTCGTCTGCCGGCGGGGGAGGCGTCTGCGAGGACGAGCTGGCCTTTTTGCCCATGTAGAGCAGGTGGTAGCAGGCGCTGACGGTGCTCTGCGTGAGGTCCCAGCCCAGGGCCTCCCACATGGCGGTCTGCGCGATGCAGTAGAAGTAGATGTTGTCCTGACCGATGAACTGGTAGATCTGAGCGTCGTCCGAGCACCACCAGTCGCGCCAGTCGAGCGAGCTGTGCTGGTAGGTGGGCGCGGGGACCTGCGTGGAATCGGCGGCGGGCTCGCCCATGAGGGCGGCATCCTGGGCGGCGACACCCTCGGTTACGCCGGCGGCCTTGGCATCGCGTGCGAGTACGGTGCGGGTGTAGCTGATGGGCGCCCACAGGCTCTCGGGCCAGCACCAGCAGGTGACGTCGGAAACGCCGTCGACCTCGGGCACCGGAACGCCCCAGTCGATGTTGCCGGTGATGCGGAAGGGCACGAGCGCCTTGCCGCTGCGGAAGCGCACGCCGCCGTTGGCGAGCACCGCGTGGGCGTCGTCGCGTTCCTTCCAGCTGGGGAAGGTGACGGTAAAGCTGCTCTTGTTGCCCTCGGGCTCCAGTACGGTGTGCTCGGGGAGCTGGTCCTCGACGGCGTCGAAGGCCTCGCGGAACTTGTTCTGAATGTAGAGCTGAGCCGGCAGCAGCCACTCCTCCATGGTCTTGGAGACCACGGAGCGAACCTGCGGGTTCTGGGCGAGCTTGGCGGTGTAGGTCTTCATAAAGTCGAGGTAGGCCGGCAGGTCGAAGTAGAGGTTGTCGACCGGGCGCAGCTCGGGCACTTCGCCGGTGAGCTGGCTCTTGGGCGCGATGAGTTCCTCGGGCTCAAACTGGTGGCCCAGATCGCACTCGTCGGCATAGGCCTTCTCGGACTTGCAACCTTGGATGGGGCAGCGGCCGATCACCTGGCGACCGTTGAGGAACGTGCCGGCCTTGGCGTCGTAGAACTGCAGCGTGGAGCGCTTGGAGATGGTGCCCTGCTCGTGCAGGCGCTTGATAATCTCCGCGGTCACCTCGTTGTGAATCTGCGCAGCCGGCTCAAGGCCCGAGCCGCCGTAGATGTCGCAGCTGATGTTGTAGTTGTTGAGGGTCGCGGCCTGGCGGGAGTGATTGGACTCGACATATTCGCCGATGGACTTGTCGTAGCCCTCGTTCTCCTTGAGCTTGCGGTAGCTCTCCATGATGGGCGAGCCGTAGCAGTCAGTGCCCGAGGTGAAGATGACGTTCTCGCGGCCCAGGCGGTCGCGCAGGAAACGGGCGAAGAAGTCGGCCGGGACAAAGACGCCACCAACGTGGCCGAAATGCAGGCCTTTGTTGCCGTAGGGCTCGCCGGCGGTAACGATGGCGCGGCGCGGCCAGCTGGGACGGTCGTTCATGGAGTATTTGGATGCCATGGGACTCCTTCGCATATGGTGAGGGCGCGGCCGGGCGCGGGGCTCGGCGACGCGGTGGTCAATTCGTGCATATCGTTCGACATTATCGCACATGCGGACGGGTACGTGGCAGGGGCGCTATCCTAAGATGCTATGAATGAGATTTCCAACATACATGCGTTTGAGGACGAGGATTTTCTGCACGCCTGCTTTGTGTGGGGGATGGCAGTGCTTGGCGCATTTGCCATGTGCCTGGTGCCGGTGTTTATGCTGCTGGGCGGGCCCGCGGACCTGGATGCGGCCGACGCGGGCGGCTGGATGGCCGTCTTGGGCTGGATAGTCGGCTTGGTGGTCGTTTCTGCTGCGTCGTTTGGTGTCCATGAGCTGATGCATGCGGTGCTATTTAAAGTGCTGGCGCCTGCGGACGCGCGTGTGACCTTTGGGGCGAACCGCGAGACGGCGATGATTTATGCTTGCGCCGAGGGCGTGGTGTATTCGCGTGCGCGGTATATGGCGATTTGCCTGGCGCCGACGGTTGTTTTGACGGCGGCGTTTGCCTTGGGGTTTGCGTTCTCGGGCTATCCGCTGCTGTGTTACCTGGCTGCTGGTCTGCACCTGTCGGGCTGTGTGGGCGACTGGTATTACGTGCGAACCATTCTGCGCGACCGCTGTATCGTCGCCTGCGAGGACACGTCCTTTGGCGTTCGCTTTTTTGGGTGAGGAGATGTTGATGAGGCCGTTGCTGCTGCATGCTTGCTGTGCGCCGTGCTCACTGGAGCCGGTTCGCCTACTGCGTGAGGAGGGGTTTGAGCCTACGATCTGCTGGACCAACCCCAATATCCAGCCGCACGATGAATGGCAGCGGCGCCTGGACGAGCTGCGCCGGTGGTGCGCGGATGGCGACATCGAGCTTATCGAGGCGGGGGAGGACCGCAGGCGCTGGGAGACCGGTGTGGCTCCGCTGGGAGCTGATCGCCCTCGTCGCTGTCGCGCGTGCTATGCCCTGCGCTTGGCAGAGGCGTGCCGGGTTGCCGAGGAACGCAGGTTTGAATACGTGGGCACGACGCTCGCCGTCTCGCCGTATCAGCTGTTCGACACCTGCAATGACGTGCTAGAGCGCCTGGCGACAGCTCGCGGACTTACGCCGGTGATCCGCGATTTTCGCCCGTATTACCCCGAGGCCACGCGTCGCTCGCGCGAGCTGGGCATGTATCGGCAGAACTACTGCGGCTGCCGATTCTCGGCCGTCGAGGCGGCCATGGACCGCGCCCGCATCCGCGACGAGCGCAAGGCTGCCAAAAAGTAGTTCATTTGGGATGCCAGCCTGCTAGGATGTAGGGCGGACTTTAGCTATATAAGGAGTATCCGACGTGTCTATGCGTACCGATGATTTTGACTACAACCTTCCTGAGGAACTGATTGCCCAGGCTCCTGCCGAGCCGCGCGACTCCTGCCGCCTGCTGGTGGTGGATCGCAAAGGCTCCCAGGCGGGAATGCCGCTGGAGCATGGCGGTACCGTTGAGCACCGCATCTTCCGCGACATCATCGACTATATCGAGCCGGGCGACGTGCTCGTCATCAACAAGACACGCGTGATGCCGGCCCGCCTGATCGGTCGCAAGTCGGGCTCGGGTGGCGTGGTCGAGACGCTGCTGCTCAAGCGCCGCGAGGATGTTGACCCACTGGGTCACGTTTGGGAGTGCCTGGTCAAGCCGGGCAAGCGCCTAAAGCCCGGTGCTCAGATTGAGTATCGCGCCGGTGGCGCACATGCGCCCGAGGGCGCGCCCGTGGTGTTGACAGCTGAGGTCATCGACTTTGTCACCGATAGCCGCGGTGGCCGCCTGGTGCGCTTTGAGCCGGCCGGTTGCAATGCCGCCGGCGAGCCGCGCACGCTCGACGAGGCCATTCACGCCGCCGGTCACGTGCCGCTGCCGCCCTATATTACCGATTACGAGGGCGATCCCGAGAAGTATCAGACCGTCTACGCCATGAAGGAGGAGCATTCGGCCGCTGCTCCCACGGCGGGCCTGCACTTCACGCCCGAGCTCATGGCCGCTATTGAGGCCAAGGGTGCGAAGTTTGCCGCCGTCGAGCTCGAGGTCGGCATCGATACCTTCCGTTTGGTGGAGGAGGATGACCCCACGCAGCACGTGATGCACACCGAGCGCTACCACGTGTCGCAGGAGGTTGTCGACGCCGTGCACAAGGCCAAGGCCGAGGGGCATCGCGTGATCGCCGTCGGCACCACCGCAGTACGCTCGCTCGAGAGCGCCTTTGACGTGGATGCTCCGGTGTTCGATCCGGCCGTGACGGCGCGCTATTTTGAGGGTCGTGAGGACGGGGCCGACACGCTCGGTCGCGGTGACATCGTGGTGCGCGAGAACGCCACGACGCAGCTCTACCTCATGCCCGGTTCGACCTATCACGTGGTCGATGCGCTCATCACGAACTTCCACGTGCCGCGCTCCACGCTCATGATGCTCGTGAGTGCGCTCGCCACCCGCGACCAGATCATGGATGCCTACGCCGCCGCCATCGAAGAGCGCTACCGCTTCTTCAGCTTTGGCGACGCGATGCTCATTTGTTAGTTACGCGGTTCTACGAACCGCGTAACGGCTCGACGCTGCGCGGGCCGCATTTGGACAATCTGACGTTCAACTTCAAGGGCGCGACCAGAAGGTCAGCGCCCTTTCGTTTCACGTCACCTTGTCTCAAATGCGACCCGCTCGCTGACTTATGCTCAACCTATGGCGCCATCTCGTTCCAAAGGTGGGTAGTCGTTGGGGACGTTCTTGTTTGACTAGTCATTTAAGAACGTCCCCAATGACTACCAAAAAGTTGCGGTGAGATAGTTCTTGGATTGGCCTTTTTGAGGGCTAGACAGGAACTATCTCACCGCAACTGCGTTGGGGTGTATTTGATGTCTGGCTTACTTGCTCGTGAAGAGCCAGATTGCGATGATCACCAGGATCACTGCGATGATGCAGACGATGGCGCCGGTGAATTTGATGCGTGAGTCGCGGGTGCGCTCGCGTACGTCGTCCTCTGCAGCCTCGAGCTGGGCGACTTCGCGCTCGGTTTCGGCGTGCTCGGCTTTATCGCGGGCCAACGAGCCGGCGAGCGATTCGGTGATCTCGGGGTGGTCGTGTACCTCGGTCGCCTGCTCGATAATCGACTGCGCATGTGCGGCGTCTGCCTGGGCGTTGGCGATAGCCTGCTCTTGCTCGCGGCGCGCCTTGTCCTCGGCAGCGACCTTCTCGCGCAGTTCGCGCTGGCGAGTCGCGGCGGCAGTCTTCGCTGTCTGCAGCTCGTCGCGCGCAGCATCGGCCTCGGTCGTCACGGTCTGGTGGGCGCGCTTGGCGTCGGCGATGGGGGCCTGCGCCTGCTCGACGGCTTGCTCGGCGGCGGCGAGCGAATGCTCAAGGTCGGCGCTGATGCGCGGGACGTCTTCTTCGGCTTTGCGCAGGGCATCGGCCGTGTCGGAGATCTGCATCGAAAGCTCGCTGGTGCGCACCGTATAGTTGGCGGGATTTGCCGAAGGATTGCGCTGCAGCTCGGCGTACTCGCGGCGCAGCGTCTCGAGCTGGGCGCGCGTGGCGTCGACGGTTTGCTGTGCGGCGGCAATGCCGGCGTCTCGCTCGGCTTGGACCTTGTCGCGGATTCGCTTGGAGTCCTCGAGACGGCGAACGAGACGGTTACCAGTCTCGCGCGAGCTCGCCTCGCGGGCCTCCACAGCGTCGAGTGCGGCCTTCAGGCGGAGCTCAGCCGCATCGTCTTCTGCCTTCATTTGCTCGAGCTGGCTCTTGAGCTCCGTCGCTTTGGCGGCATGGGCGTCGCGGTCGATTTCGGCGGCCGCTGTGGTCTTTTGTGCCGTGGCGATGGCCTGGCGCTGGTCGGAGACGATCTGGTCGTAGCGGCCTGCGATGTCCTGACGCGTTTCGAGCTCCTCGGCCTGGTCTGCAATGCGCTGCTCAAGCTCAGCCAGATGGGCGCGGGCGTCGGCGAGCGCCTTCTTGGCGGCGTTCATCTCGCGCATGGCCGATGCACCCTGGGCGATAAACGTGCCCACGGCGTTGGCGGTGTTCGAGACGGCGGTCCCCAAGTCGCGGCTTGCGGCGGGGGTGTGCGGGGAGGTCTGGCGAGCGGCATCGGCGGCGTCCGTATCGGCGGCCTGCGGCGCGGCGATGTTGCCGGTGCCGCCCTCGATCACGGAAAAGCCTGCTGCATGCGGGTCGACCGCGTCGGCGCCGATCGTAGGATGCTCGAGCTGCAAAAACGAGGGCATGGTACTGCCCTGGTCGGCAACGGGAGTCTCACCGGGCACGAAGGTCGAGGCGGCCTCGGCAGCCTCCTCTTCCTCGGCGTCGACATCAGCGTCGGCGACGGCATCCTTCATGGCCTTGACGGCATCCATCATGGAGTCCATCACAGCGTCGAGTTCTTCTTCCGAAGACACCTCGATGGGGCCGGCTGCCTGCGGCGCGGCATCCTGTACGGGGTCGTCGTCCTGAGCGGGCGCATCGTCGTTTAGCTCGTCGACGTCTTCTGCGGCAGGGGTTTCCGCCGTAGCGTTTTCGTCCAGAGTGGGGTCGTCGACATCGGTATCGTTGCAGGTCACAGTGTCGGCATCTGACACGGCGTCTGCGGAATCATCAATATGCTGTTGAGTCTGGGGGTCCAGCTCGTCTGTCATAGGCATGTGCTCCTCATCGTTGTTTGTCACCCTATGATAAAGTCTCGCGCCGACATCCCGCGCCCCGCAGCAAAGTTTCAAAACGTGTTCGATGACTCGTTTCGATAACAAAAACTCGGCCGCTTTGTCCAGTTTGTACTTGACAATCCCTTCGCCGAACGACGTGGTGCCGTTCGCCTACCGCGGCCTTTTATTTTCACTTGAACACGCTAAAGTTGCATCTCAGCTTTTGGCGCGTTTATTTGGATGCGCGCAGCCGGCGGGTTCGCCCGTCGCGATTATGAAAGGACTTCCATATGGGACTTTTCACTGGTAAGACCGTGATCATCACCGGCGGCGGCAAGGCCACGCTCAAGGACGGCTCCGCTGGATCCATCGGCTACGGCATCGATATCGCTTTTGCCAAGGAGGGCGCGAACCTCGTCATCACCGGTCGTAACGTTGCCAAGCTCGAGGCTGCCAAGGAGTCTCTCGAGGCTGAGTACGGCGTCAAGGTTCTGCCTGTTCAGGCCGATGTTTCGGCCGGTCAGGACAACGAGGCCGTCGTGCAGAACGTTATCGACCAGGCTATCGCCGAGTTCGGCCGTATCGACGCCGTCGTCAACAACGCCCAGGCCAGCGCCTCGGGCGTGACCATCGCCGACCACACCATGGATCAGTTTAACCTGGCCATTTACTCCGGCCTGTACGCCACCTATCTGTATATGCAGAAGGCCTATCCGCACCTGAAGGAGACCAAGGGCTCCGTGGTCAACTTTGCTTCGGGCGCCGGCCTGTTTGGCAACTATGGCCAGTGCAGCTACGCCGCCGCCAAGGAGGGCATCCGTGGCCTGACCCGCGTCGCTGCCAACGAGTGGGGCCCCGACGGCATCAACGTCAACATCGTGTGCCCGCTTGCCTGGACTGCCGCGCTCGAGAACTTCCAGGATGCCTACCCCGAGGCGTTCAAGGCCAACGTCCACATGCCGCCGGCGGGCCACTACGGCGACGTCGAGAAGGAGATCGGCCGCGTGGTCGTTCAGCTCTGCGGCCCCGACTTTAAGTATATGAACGGCGAGACCGTCACCCTCGAGGGTGGCATGGGCCAGCGTCCTTAGGGGTTACGCGGTTCTACGAACCGCGTAACGGCTCGACGCTGCGCGGGCCGCATTTGGACAATCTGACGTTCAACTTCAAGGGCGCGACCAGAAGGTCAGCGCCCTTTCATTTCACGTCACCTTGCTCGCTCTGGCGGGTTTTCGCTGTCGGTGCCAAAACATCGGCGTTTCCGTGGTTAGTAAAAAGCCCTCCCATAGTCATTGGGGACGTTCTTGTTTGACTAGTCGTTTAAGAACGTCCCAACGACTACTCGCAAAATGAGCGTGGATAATCTCCCGTTTTTGGCCTGTGTTTTGGGCAAAAGTGGGAGATTATCCACGCTCATGCGTCAAGCGTCCAAAAATCCACGCTCATTTGCCGTGCCCTTGTCGTGTCCCCGCCACGCCGCCTCTCGCACCAGTTTCTGTCGAGTCGGTGCTCCTCGCGGGTTGCCCGTATAATGGTCTGCGTATGAACCGCAACCAAGGAGTTCCAGTTTATGGACCAGAGCCTCTTTAAATTCGACCTGATCGCCGAGGACCCGACCACGCATGCGCGTGCCGGCGTGCTGCATACCCCGCACGGCGACATCGAGACGCCGATCTTTATGCCCGTGGGTACCAAGGCAAACGTCAAGGGCATTCCCACCGA
>CAKTUC010000058.1 GCA_934617135.1 uncultured Collinsella sp.
TTCCTCGGTAGCTCAATGGTAGAGCACGCGGCTGTTAACCGCGCTGTTGTAGGTTCGAGTCCTACCCGGGGAGCCAGGTTGTAAAACCCGTCGCTTATGCGGCGGGTTTTTTCATGCCGCGATCGCCTGCCGCGAACGTTACCGTATCAACATTTCGTGTCGAGGATGTAATCGCGAACCCCGCCACCTCAACTCGGCCCGGTCGTTGTAGAATGTTGGAATGATTGCTCCCACGACATGGTGCCGTGAGCACCAGAAAAGGAGATTCTTGTGTCTGAGACCATTAACGGCAGTCTGAGCGTCTCGAACGACGTAATTGCCGATATTGCCGGTTATGCCGCGATGACGTGCTACGGCGTCGTCGGTATGGCCGAGCAGCTCCAGGGCGCCGAGAGCGTGCGCCTGCTTGCCGGCCAGCGCCTCCGCAAGGGCGTGCTTGTCTCCGCCGACGAGAACGGCCTCACGGTCGACCTTCACGTCGTGCTCGAGAACGGCGTCAACATGAAGTCCGTCTGCCACAATCTTTCGAGCTCCGTTGCCTTCACCCTGCAGGAGATCGCACAGATCGATCCCGCCAGCCTTAAGATCGGCATTCACATCGACGCGCTCAAGAGCCGTCTGAACTAGCATCCGAACACGGAGATTTCACCACTCATGATTGCAAAGACCATTCGCACCTGTTTTCCGATCGCTGCGGCTGCCGTTTCCGACAAGGCCGAGGAGATCAACAAGCTTAACGTCTTCCCCGTACCCGACGGCGACACCGGCACCAACATGTCGCTCACGCTCGCCTCGGTGACCAAGGAACTCTCTGCGCTTCCCGCCGACGCCGACATGGAGGCCATCGCCGGCGCCATCACCCATGGCTCCCTCATGGGCGCCCGCGGCAACTCGGGCGTTATCACCTCGCAGATCCTGCGTGGCGTGGCCGAGGGCCTTGTCTCTGCCGATGAGCCTGTAACGTCCGCCAACATCGCCTTCGCCTTCCGTCGTGCTGTCAAGGTTGCCTTCCAGGCGGTCCGTAAGCCTATCGAGGGCACGATCCTCACCGTTTTGCGTGACGTCTCGACCAAGGCCGACGAGTGCGAGAAGAAGAAGTTCTCTGCCGAGGATGCGCTCGATGCCATCGTCGTCGAGGCCTATCAGTCCGTCGCCCGCACGCCCGACCTGCTACCCGTCCTCAAGGAGAACGGCGTGGTCGACTCCGGTGCCTTTGGCTTTGCCATCTTCCTGGAGAACTTTGTTGCCGCCGCTCTTGGCCGCAGCACCGTGGTCGAGGATTTCTCCGCCACGTTTGATTCCGCTGGTTCTGCACGCGACGCGGCCCTCGATCGCGTCGAAATTGAGGCCAACGACGACTGGGAGGGCTCGGAGTTCCGCTACTGCAACGAGTTCCTCTTTAAGGCCGACGCCCCGTTTGACGAGGACGAGTGCCTTAAGTTCCTGGGTTCCATGGGCGACTGTGAGCTGCTCGTGGGCGCGTACCCCGATTACAAGATCCATGTGCACTCCAACACCCCGAACCTGGTGCTCGAGCATATGCTCCAGCTTGGCCAGATCTACGAGGTCTTTATCCATAACATGGAGATGGAGGCCCACGACCGTACCGCCAAGATCCACGAGGACCAGGAGAAAGCCGCCGAGCCCGCGAAAGCCCTGGGTTTTGTCGCCGTTGCCGCCGGTTCCGGCGAGGCCGACATTCTCAAGTCCCTCGGCGTCGATGTGATCGTGTCGGGTGGCCAGACCATGAATCCCTCGACCGCCGACCTGCTGGGCGCCGTCGACCAGGTCAACGCGACCTCTGTCATCATCCTGCCCAACAACGGCAACATCCGCATGGCTGCCGAGGCCGCTGCTTCCGCCTGCACCGACAAGAAGGTCGCCGTCGTTCCCACCAAGACCGTCCCGCAGGCCTTCTCCGCGCTGTTCGCGGTCCTGCCCGATTCCGAGCTCGAGGATGCCGTTGCCGCTATGGTCGACGCCATCAGCGAGGTCCGCGATGGCGAGGTCACCCGTGCCGTGCGCGACTCCAGCGCCTCCGACGGCTCGCCGATTCATTCCGGTGACGTCATGGGTATCATTGCCGGCTCCATCGACGTGGTCGGCTCCGACGTGAAGCAGGTCACGCTCGACTGCATCAACCGCATGCAGGAGGAAGAGGAGGGCGACGCGCTGACGATTCTGGCCGGCGAGGAGCTGTCCGACGAGGCCTTCCAGGAGATCGTCGACGCTATCGAGGAGGCTCAGCCCGACCTGGAGATTGATGCCCATCGTGGCGAGCAGCCGCTCTATCCCGTGATCTTCTCGATCGAGTAGGCATCTGCCCATGTCCGAGCTGTGCTCCGTGCCGCGCGTCTCGGAGCGCTTTGCCCAGAGCAATGCGCTCGACGAGGATATCGCGCGACTCAAATATGTTTCGGGTAAACGTGAGGAGGCCCTTCGCCGTCTGGGAATTCGGACGGTGGGGGACCTCCTTCTCCATATTCCCCATCGCTACCTGGACTTCACTCGCTCGTGGTCCATTGAGATGGCGCCCATCGGTACCGTGTGCACCATCATCGCCACGGTCGATCGCATTGTCCAAAAGCAGCCCCGTCCGCGTATGCAGGTGACTGAGATCTCGCTCGTGGACGAGACGGGCGTGCTGCAGGTTGCCTTTTTCCGTCAGCCTTGGATTGCCCAACAGCTTAAGCAGGGCGACCGCCTGGCCGTGATGGGCAAGGTCGAGTTTGCTTATGGTTTTAAGCAAATGGCTTCACCCCACTTTGAAAAGCTCGAGGACGGGCGTGCCGCGGGTACCATTTTGCCGGTCCACTACGTAAGTGACGGCGTGAGTCAGGCATGGATGCGCCGTATCGTGAGCGGTGCGCTCGAAGTGGCTTCCAATCCGTTCGATCCCATTCCCGCGCCGCTGCGCGCAAAGCGGAAGCTCATGAGCAATGCCCGTGCGCTGCGCTCGATCCACTTTCCCTCGAGCATGGCCGAGCGCGACATCGCACGCCGGCGTCTTGCCTATGAGGAGTGTCTCTGCTTGCAGCTCGCACTGCGTCTGCGCAACGATGGCGGTATGGTCGACGTAGTGCCTTATGCGCATGACGCGGGTGACCATTTGACTGCGCTTAAACAGGCCCTGCCGTTTTCGCTGAGCGATGAACAGGAGGCTGCATTTCAAGACATCCTGCATGACATGTGCGATGGCGGTCGCGTGATGAATCGTCTGCTGCTGGGCGACGTCGGTACCGGTAAGACCGCCGTTGCCGCCTGCGCGTTGGCGGTTGCGGTCGATAGCGGCACTCAGGCCTGCGTTATGGCGCCCACGGGCGTGCTGGCGCGTCAATATGCCGATAAGACCGGCCCCTTGCTCTCGCAGGCTGGCATGTCCTGGGCGCTCCTGACGGGTGCCACGCCGGCGGCCGAGCGCGAGCAGATCCATGCGCAGCTGGAATCGGGCGAGCTCGACGTGCTCTTTGGTACCCATGCGGTGCTTTCGGAGAACGTCACGTTCAAGCATTTGTCGCTTGTGGTGATTGACGAGCAGCACCGCTTTGGCGTGGGCCAGCGTAACGCCCTGCGCGCAAAAGGCCCGGGTGCCGACTTGCTGGTCATGACTGCCACGCCGATCCCGCGCACACTGGCGCTTTCGGTGTACGGCGACCTAGATACGAGCATCATCCGCCATCGTCCCGTTCCGGGTGCCGGCGTGACGACGCGCGTCCTCACCGAGTCGAGTCGTGACCTGGCCTATGGCGCCATTCGCGAGGCGCACGAAAAGGGGCAGCAAGCCTACGTGATCTGTCCGCTCGTGGAGCCAAGCGATTCGGCCGATGAGCTCGAAGACGTACCCGGCATCTCTCGCGACGACGAAGGCCGCGTGACCGTGCCTGTGCCGTTGCATGATACGGCAACCGAGCTCGACCGACTGCGCCTGGCGTTGCCGGGGCTTACCATCGAGCGTCTTCATGGCCGCATGCCGGCGGGGGAGAAGGACCGGGTCATCGATGCCTTTAAGCGTGGCGAGATCGATGTGCTCGTCTCGACCACGGTGGTCGAGGTGGGCGTTGACGTGCCCAACGCCACCGTTATGGTCATCGAGAATGGAGAGCGTTTTGGTTTGGCGGCCTTGCACCAGTTGCGCGGTCGCGTGGGCCGCGGCAGCGTGTCGGGTACGTGCCTGGTCATGACGCACTCAAAGGGCAACGGCGGCGCGTCGGCGGCACAAGAACGCCTCCAGTCGCTCGAGAAGACCTCGGATGGCTTTACGCTCGCCCAGATGGACTTGCGTCTGCGCCACGAGGGTGAAATCCTAGGTTACCGTCAGCATGGCGGCGTGACCCTGCGCTTTGTTGA
The DNA here is from genome assembly GCA_934617135.1 of uncultured Collinsella sp. GTDB lineage: Bacteria > Actinomycetota > Coriobacteriia > Coriobacteriales > Coriobacteriaceae > Collinsella. Next base: position 4,348 of record CAKTUC010000058.1, read on the forward strand.
CCTCGATACCGACGAGGAATTGATCGAATGGGCTCATTTGGACGCGGTCGAGCTCTTGCGGTATGCTTGCACCCTTGACTCCGTGGCGACGCGTCCTCTACGCGATGCGGTCGCCGCGCGGTATCGACACATCTTTAAGGAGGTCAGCGGAGGATGAGAATCATCGGCGGCGAATGGCGCGGTCGTAAGATCGAGGAGCCCCGTGGTCGCGATGTCACCCGCCCCACGACCGATCGCGTGCGCGAGGCGTGCGCATCTATGGTCATGTCGGCATTCGACTTCGATTTGGACGAGGTCCGCGTGCTGGATGCCTTTGGCGGCTCCGGTGCCTTGGGCATTGAGATGCTCTCGCGTGGTGCCCGCTCGCTCACCACGTTCGAGATCGATCGCAACGCTGCTCGTCTGATTACCAAGAATATCGAGTCGCTGTGCCGCGACCGTGCGCGTTGGCGTGTGGTGGGCGGCGACGTGCTGGCAAGCGCTTCGCGCAGCCGCGTGCCGGGCGGTCCCTTTGACCTGGTCCTGCTCGACCCGCCCTATGCTTTTGGCGCCGAGCCGGTCGAGGAGCTGCTGCAAAACTTAGCTCAGCAAGGCTTGCTGGTACCGGGTGCCTATGCGCTGTTCGAGCACGCTGCCGCCGATGCGGGTGCGCATCCGGCAGGCTTTGAGATCGTGCGCGAGAAGCGTTACGGCATTACCTCGGTCGACCTGCTTCGTTGGGTTGGTAACGGCGAGGATGATGGCAACGATAGCGACGCACCCACGGAGGATGCTCATGAGTGACACCATTAACCGCGTAATCGTCCCGGGCACCTTCGATCCCATCACGTTTGGCCACATCGACGTGATTCGCCGTGCCCGCCGCATCTTTCCCAGCGTGATCGTGGCCGTTGCCGAGTCGCAGGGAAAAAACGGCGTGGGCACCACCTTTATGCTCGATGAGCGCGTGGCGCTGGCACGTGAGGCGCTCGGTGATATTGACGGCGTTGAGGTGCTACCCTTCACCGGCCTCTTGGTCGATTTTGCCCGCGAACAGGGAGCAGGAGCCGTGGTCAAGGGTCTGCGTGCCATGACCGACTTTGAGTACGAGTTGCAGCAGGCCGACCTTAACTACCGCCTGGATAACGAGCTGGAGTCCATCTTCGTCATGAGTGCGCCGCAGTACGGCTATATCTCGAGCTCGGTGGTTCGCCAGATTGCCTCGCTCGGTAGCGACGTCTCTAATTTTGTTCCGCCCAATGTGGTCAAGGCGCTCAAACATCGCTTTTCGTGACGTTTTTTATTGCCTGGTGGCATGTGGTAAACTAACACGATGATATGTTACCTATGAAAGGAGACCGGATGCCGGGCGAGAATTTTCCTGGCGACAGGATCGTGAGTCTTGTCGACGAGCTCGAGGGGCTCATCGAAGAGGCTAAGACGCCGTTCGGCAAGAACGCCCAGATGAAGGTTATCGACGCCGACGTCTTCTTTAACATCCTCGACGAGATCCGCATGAGCTATCCCGAGGAGTGGCAGAAGTCCCGCCGTATCCTCAAGGAGCGCGAGGAGCTTATGGCTTCCGCCGCCGCTCAGGCCGATTCCATCATCGCCGATGCTCAGCAGCAGGCCCTCACCATTGCCGGTGAGCAGGAGATCGTCCGCTTAGCGCAGCAGCAGGCCGACGATATTCGCGACCGTGCCCAGCAGTATGAGCGCGAGACGCGTTATGCCGCCGAGGATTACGCTGAGCAGGTCTTTACGCACCTCGAGGAGAACCTCAAGAGCCTGACTGGCACGGTTACCCGTTGCCGCCAGCAGCTCAACGAGGGTGCCGCCCAGCAGAACGGTCAGTGGTAATGGCTGAGTTTCCGAGCGTTACCGTCGATCTTTCCGAGCAGCTCGAGTTTCCCGGAGACTCGTATCCGCTGACCGGTAAGGTCGATGTCGCCACCTACACGGTGGGCGAGAAGGAGTACCAGCTGCAGGACGGCATCGACTACGACGTGGTCTTTACCAATGCCGGCACCGGTGTTCTGCTTACGGGCATGGTCCGCGCGCACGCCACCGGCGAGTGCGACCGTTGCCTGGAGCCCGCTTCGTTTGATATTGCCGGCGAGATCGAGGAGTTCTACCTCTTTAACGAGCCCGAGGACCCCGAGGCCTATGAGGACGGCTACGAGCTGCTGGGCGAGGATCGCATGGTCGATCTGGGTGAGCCCATCAACGATGCCGTCGTCATGGACACGCCGTTCGTGGTGCTCTGCAAGCCCGATTGCCGTGGCCTATGCCCCACCTGTGGCATCAATCTCAATGTGGAACAATGCGATTGCGCCGCCCAGGCAGAGGCCGAATGGGCCGCTGCCACGGAAAATCCATTTGCAGCATTGAAGAATCTCAAGCTTGACGAGTAAAACTGTGGTAGTATCGCTACTTGCGCGTAATCGCCACACTGGATAGTTCATAAGGAAGGTCACTATGCCCGTACCTAAACAAAAGCAGGGTCGTATCCGCACTCACACCCGCCGTTCCGCCAACATGAAGATCTCGGCTGCGGCTCAGTCCACGTGCCCCCGTTGCGGTGCTGTCAAGCTCCCGCACCACGTGTGCCCCAGCTGCGGTTTCTACAAGGACCGCGAGGTTATCGTTACCGAGTAACTGTATACTCTGGATGCGATGCCGTTCCAACTGGAACCACAATGGCCGGCTCAATGAGTCGGCCATTTTTGTATAAGGAGTATGTATATGAGTAACGTTCGCGTTTGTGTAGACGTTGTGGGTGGAGACGAGAAGCCACAGGTTGTCCTCGACGGTATCGAGGCGGCGCTTGCGGCCGATCCCGATATCGAGGTCTTGGCCGTCGGTCCCGCAGAGATCGTGAACCCCTTTGCCGCGGCTCACGCTCGTGTTGAGGCCTTGGAGGCGCCCGATGTCATCGCCATGGATGACGATCCCATTCGAGCCGTGATGACCAAGCGCAAGTCCTCGATCGTGCTTGCCTGCCGCGCTATCAAGAAAGGTAACGCGGACGCCTTCTTCTCTGCCGGCTCCACCGGCGCCATGACCGCTGCCGCTACCGCCTACGTCACGCCGTTTCGCTATCAGGTCGAGGGCAAGAAGCAGCCGGTGCGTCCGTGCCTCACCAATGCACTGCCTAACCGCGCCGGCGGCCTGACGGTCCTCTGCGACATGGGCGCTAACCCCGATGTCGAGGTCGACGACATGGTGCGTTTTGCCCAGATGGGTAGCGCCTATGCGCGCGTCGTCTTGGGTATTGAGCATCCTCGCGTGGGCCTGCTTGCCAACGGCACCGAGGATGAGAAGGGCTCCAACTTTACCAAGTCGTGCTTCCCGGCCATGAAGGCCGCTGTTCCCGGTTTTGTGGGCAACTGCGAGGGCACCGATCTTACGTCGGGCAATTTTGACGTCGTGGTCGCCGACGGCATGTCGGGCAACATCGCGCTCAAAGCCACCGAGGGCGCGGCCAAGTTTTTGCTGCAGGAGCTCAAGGGTGTCTTTATGTCTTCGCTCGGCACCAAGATTGCCGCGCTGCTCATCAAAAAGCAGATGCGCGAGATCAAGGCAAAGCTCTCGGGCGATGCTAAAGGCGGCGCCATTCTGCTGGGCCTGCGTGGCGTGGTCCTGATCGGCCACGGTGCCACCTCGGTCGAGGCCGTCAAAAACGGTACGCTCGCCGCGGCGGAGGCCGTGCGCGCCGGGCTTGTCGAGAACGTCGCCAGCTCTATGGACGGTATCGTTTTGTAAGAGGTTGATTTCCGATCTCAGCCGAACACGTTGAGCGGATAGACCGTTCCCGCAGCTAGCCGAACGCCCCCGAGGCCCC
>CAKTUC010000059.1 GCA_934617135.1 uncultured Collinsella sp.
ATCGACAACTCGCTCGAATCCCTTCAGGCGACGATTGACCACAACAGCGCTGTCATCGAGCGCCTGCAGATTCTCGCCAACGATACATCGACGGGCTCCGAGGACGTTGACGCCCTTATCGCGTCGACCATCAATTCGCTTCGCGAGCAAAACCAGAAGCTGCAGAGCATCAAGGATGGCCTTTCCGCGCAGTCGAGCGCCATGGCAAACGACGCCACGGCAATCTCGAACGCGAGCGACGCGCTCAACGCGGCGATTCAGACTGGCGCGACTAACCTCGGCCAGGCTCAAACCGATTTGGGGCAAAACGCACTGCCGAAGGCTTCGAGCGCGCTTGACTCCTTTGCCGCCGTTTCGGGCGATTTGACCGGCATTGTATCGGGTATGACCCCCACGATAGCGAGCGCGCGCGGCACGCTGGCGCAGCTCGACGCCACGCTCAAGCAGGCAAAGACCACGCTGTCCCAAACCGACGCCTCCCTTGCCAAGGTTCAGGACAAGCTCGCGACCGCCGCCAATGACATTGCGGCGTTGCAGACCTCTGAGTCTATGGGCGAGTTAGCCGACCTCATGGACGTCGACGTGAATGACGTGGCAGATTTCATGGCATCTCCGGTTGAGCTGACATCCAAGTCAATCTATCCGGTCAAGAGCTTTGGCTCGGGCATCGCGCCCTTCTACACCAATCTGGCGCTGTGGGTAGGCGGCTATGTGCTCATCGCTATCTATAAACTCGAGGTCGACCGCGAGGGCATCGGTAGCTTTACGGCGCGTCAGGGCTACTTTGGCCGCTGGCTGCTGCTGGTGATCCTGGGCGCGTTCCAGGCCATTATCGTTACGGTGGGCGACCTGGTCATTGGCGTTCAGTGCGTCAATCCGCTGCTCTTTGTACTGGGTGGCATCGCTATTTCGTTCACCTACGTCAACATCATCTATGCGCTGTCCACCACCTTTAAGCATATCGGTAAAGCCATTGGCGTCATCCTCGTCATTGTGCAGATCCCAGGCTCGTCGGGCATGTATCCCATCGAGATGATGCCCGGCTTCTTCCAATGGTTGCATCCGCTGCTGCCCTTCACCTATGGCATCAACCTGCTGCGCGAGACCGTCGGTGGCATGTATTCGTTCAACTACCTGTTCAACCTGTGCATCCTGGGCGTGTTCCTTATCATCGCGCTCTTTATCGGTCTGCAGCTGCGTCCGCTGCTGCTCAACCTCAACCTGCTCTTTGACAAGCAGCTTTCCACGACGGGTCTTATGATCTGCGAGTCTAACGACCTGCCGCGCCAGCGCTATTCGCTGCGCACGGCCATGCGCGTCATGCTCGATTCCGATTCGTACCGTCGCGAGCTGCTCGATCATGCGGTGGCGTTTGAGCATCGCTACCCGTACTACATCAAGGGCGGTTTCGCCGCTGTGGTAGGCGTGCAGGTCCTGCTCTTTGTGCTGTCGACGGTGCTCGATATCGACAATAACGGCAAGATCATCCTGCTCGTCATCTGGATCATTTCGGTTATCGCCATCTGCGGCTGGCTCATCAACATCGAGTACATCCGTGCAAGTCTCAATACCCAGATGCGTATCTCGGCGCTTTCGGACGAGGACCTGCGCCGCGAGATGCGCGAGCACACGTCTGCCATCCCTGCTGCTCGTCGCATGTTCGGCCTCAACGCCAGCGAGCGGGGGACCAAGGATAGCGACCAGCCTACGAGCCGCCTGCCGCATATCGGTACGCATCGCAAGGCTCAAGATGTCGACGGCACCGACAACGTAAGCGGAAACGACGGGAGAACCGCCCCGCTTGGCAAGCACTCCAAAGGAGGTGAGGCATAAATGAAAAACATCCTGCACCTGTTTAAGCGCGATGTCCAAAACGTGTCTCACTCCGTGATCGGCATGATCGTCGTAATGGGCCTGATCATTGTGCCGTGCCTGTACGCATGGTTTAACATCGCCGGAAGCTGGGATCCCTACGGCAATACCGGCAACCTCAAGATCGCGGTGGTCAACACCGACGAGGGTTACGAGAGCGATCTGATCCCTGTCGAGATCAACGTGGGCGAAAACGTGACCGCCACCCTGCGCGGCAATGAGAACTTCGATTGGGTTGTCCTCAACGACCGCGATGAGGCGATCGAGGGCGTCAAGTCGGGCGCGTACTACGCTGCCGTCGTCATCCCCAAAACGTTTAGCGCCGACATGATGACGCTCTTCTCGACCGACGTGAAGCACGCCGACATCGAGTTCTACGAGAACCAAAAGGCCAACGCCATCGCCCAGATTGTGACCGAAAAAGGCTCGAGCGCCGTCCAGAGCCAGGTCAACGAGACGTTTACCGAGACCATCACGACCATCGGTCTTAAGACCGTGTCCAGCTTGCTCGACTATATGAGCACCGACCAGGTGAGCAACTTTATCGCCAACCTGTCCTCGACGTTGGGCGATTCGGTCGAGGACCTGCAAGACGTTCAGGCCAGCGCGACGTCGCTCGCGGGCATTTTGAGCTCCACGTCCGATTCGCTCGCGTCGGCGGGCGGCATGCTCAAGCAGACGGGTACCATCGATGAGTCGACAAAGCAGCTGATGGAGCACGCCAAGAGCGGCATCAATGATTCCAAGGAAGCGCTCAAGGCCGCCAACGATGCGGTTGACGCGGCCATTGACGGAAGCTCGGGGTCGTTTGACAACGTGTCCGCCGAGCTCGCGAAGGCATTCGATGCCGCGAATCAGCATGTCGACCTTACGGTTTCTCAGCTCAACGAAGCCGCTGTGGCGCTCAATACGCGTGCCGACGATATCGACGCGATGGCCGATCAGCTCCGCAACCTTGCCGACCAGGTGAGTGACGACAAGCTCAAAGACGGTCTCAAGTCTGCTGCGACGTCGCTGGGCAGAATTGCCATGGAGTACCGCAACAATGCGAAGGACCTGACGGCCACGGCGAAGTCCCTCTCGGACAGCATGGCGGAGGTCAATGCGTCCCGTGCCGAGGTCGACCAGGCCATCGCCGATGCCAAGGCGGGTATCTCGGGTGCCAAGACCGATTACGATTCCACGTTCTCGGTCAAGGCTAAGGAGCTTAAGAAGACCATTTCGGGCGTTCTGGATTCGCTGAACGGTATCTCGGGTGACCTGGATAGCGCTGTGAGCGGTCTGACTGATGCTTCCGGCTCGCTCGCGAAGGGCCTGTCCAAGGCTGCAAAGCTCGTCAACAAGGCTTCCGATCAGCTGGGCGAGGCGTCGGACAAGATCAGTGCCTTTAAGGATGGGCTTGATAGCGCCCTGATGTCGGGTGACCTGGCCATGATAAAGACGATGATCGGCAGCGACCCCGAGGGTCTCGCCGTGTCGCTTTCCGGCCCTGTGGCGCTCGACCGCAAACCGGTCTATCCGATTCGCAATTACGGCTCTGCCATGGCTCCGTTCTACACGATTCTGTCGCTGTGGGTCGGCTCGATTGTCCTGGCAGCCATGATGAAGGTTTCGGTTAACGATGAGCTCATCAACGAACTCATCCCCGTGCGCCTGCACGAGATCTATCTGGGCCGTTACCTGTTCTTTGGCGGTTTGGCCCTGCTGCAGGCAACACTCGTGTGCGCGGGCGACATTCTGTTCTTTGGCATCCAGTGCGACAACCCCCTGCAGTTTGTGCTTGCCGGCTGGGTCGCGAGCCTCGTGTTCTCCAATATCGTCTACACGCTCACGGTGTCGTTTGGAGATATCGGCAAGGCCCTCGCCGTCGTGCTGCTGGTCATGCAGGTCGGCGGTTCGGGCGGTACGTTCCCCATCGAGATGACCGGCCCCGTGTTCCAGGCGATCTATCCGTTCCTGCCGTTCACCCACGGCATCAACGCGATGCATGCCGCCATGGCCGGTGCCTACCATATGGAGTACTGGATTGAGTTGGGCATCTTGGCGAGCTACCTGATTCCGTCGCTCGCCCTGGGCATCGTCTTCCGTCGCCCAGTCATCAAAGCCAACGACTGGATCATCGAAAAGCTGGAAAGCACCAAACTTATCTAGTTCAACAAGGTAATCCTTGATGTTTTGGCAAAGCCAGCGAGCGAGCCGCATTTGCGCCAAGGTGACGTGAAATGAAAGGGCGCTGACCTTCTGGTCGCGCCCTTGAAATTGAACGTCAGATTGGTGTGAATGCGGCTCGCGCAGCGTCGACCATTCCGCCGTTCGTTAGAACGGCGGAACAAAACGCTTTAGCGGGCTGGATTGCGGGGTGACGTTGGTTGTTGCTACAGTAGCGGGGCGTGCCGGGGGTCCGGTGCGCCCTGTTTTTATTTGACCATGAGGCGGCATGCGGCCATGCGCGTGCGGACACCACGCCCAGATTGAGCGCGAGGATGCCCTATGGCCCAGCATACCACCGACAATATCGAAATGATGCCCGATAGCCCTGTTGCCCGTGAAGACCTGGGTGCGGGCGGCACCTCCCGCGGTGCTGGAGCGCGCTCGCCACTGTTCTGGAAAGTCTTACTGTTTTCGGTGGCAGTCGTCTGGGGCTACTCCTTTACGACCATGAAGGACGCGCTCGACACCATTCCGGTGTTTGAACTGCTCTACGTGCGCTTTCTGCCCGCAGCATTGGTCATGTTCATCATCTTTTACAAGCGCATCATCGCGCACCTCAACGCCCGCAACCTTATCGTCGGACTTGGGATGGGCGCACTTATGTGGGCCGCCTACGCTCTGCAGACAGTCGGTCTGGCGCACACCACGGCGGGCAAGAACGCGTTTTTGACGGGTACGTACTGCATTCTCGTGCCTTTCGCGAGCTATTTCCTGAGCGGCGAAAAGCTCACGCGCTATAACCTGGGTGCCGCGCTGTTGTGCCTGGCAGGCATTGGCCTCGTGGCGCTCGACAGCGTCGAGTTCAACATCGGCGATGCCATTACGCTGGGCGGCGCGGTCTTCTTCGCCATCCAGATGGCGGTGACCGCCAAGTACGGTCGCAAAATGGACATCAACGTCATCACGTTCTGGATGTTTGTGGGTAACGGCGTGCTGAGCCTGATCTCGTCACTGCTCTTTGAGACCCAAGCGCCTCTGTCCGTGTGGACGCCGAGCTTTACCGCCGTGATGGCCTTCCTCTCGGTGGGCTGTACGTGCGTGGCGCTGCTCATCCAAAATGTCGGTCTGGCACATGTCCCGGCCTCGACGGGCTCGCTGCTCCTTTCGATGGAGTCGCCTTCGGGCGTGTTGTTTTCGGTGCTGCTGATGGGGGAGGCGCTCGCCTCGCGCCTGCTCGCCGGTTTCGTGCTTATCTTCCTATCGATTATCTTGAGCGAGACGCACTTCGATTTCTTGCGCCGAAAGCCGCGCCCGCAATTGTAAACAACTTGTTGCGCCGCCCTCCTGGGGCGGCATTTTTTATGCCTCGCCCTTAAAGTTGTACCTTGCACTTTACGCTATCAAAGTGCTTACTGCAAAAACGTTACTGGAGGGCATCTATGGCACCAGCTTTGTCCGATCTTCAACCGCAACCAGCGCCCAAGGCCACCGCGGCGGCGCAGGCCGCTATCGGTGACGGTCTTGTTGCAGAAGCTCAGGCGTTTGCCAACGAGCTTGCCGCATGGCGCCATGATCTCCATCAAACGCCTGAGCTCGGTAACAACCTTCCGCAGACGTCCGCCTTTATCCAGGCGCGTCTGGACGAGATGGATATTCCCTATGCCGTGCTTGTCGATGGCTCCTGTGTCGTTGGCCTCATCGGCGCCGGTGCGGCAGCTGCTGCTCGGGGTAACGGTACGTGCACGGACAAACAGGCCGGTACGGTCATCATGCTCCGTGGCGACATGGATGCCCTGCCTGTTGCCGAGGAGTCGGGAGAGCCGTTTGCCTCTACGAACGGCTGCATGCACGCATGCGGACACGATATGCACGCGACGGCGCTGCTTGGTGCGGCGCGCCTGCTCAAGGCCCGCGAGTCCGAGCTTGTCGACGCCAACGCCACGGTTAAGTTGCTGTTCCAGCCGGGCGAGGAAACCTTTGAGGGTGCCCGCGCCGCCGTCGCCGACGGTCTGCTGCAGAACCCGCGTCCCCAGGCCGCCTTCGCCATGCATGTCAATAGCCAGTCGCCGCTTGGCCTGGTGCTCTACGGCAGCCCGGCGCTCTCGGGCGTGTACGGTTTTCGCATCACGCTTCAGGGCAAGGGTGGTCATGGCTCGAGCCCCGAGATCTGCATCGATCCCATCACGGCGGGCGTGCATGTGCACCTGGCGCTGCAGGAGCTCATCTCCCGCGAGGTGCCGGCTGCCAAGGAAGTCGCGCTTACCGTGGGCAAGTTCGCCGGCGGTCAGGCCGCAAACGTCATTCCCGATACCTGTGTGCTCGAGGGAACGCTGCGCGGCTTCGATGTCGAGCTCATGGCACATCTCAAAGAGCGCATTGCCGAAGTCGTCAACGGCGTGACCGCAACGTATCGTACGCCGGCGACCATCGAGACGCTTTCGGACGTTCCGCCGCTCGTGCTCAACGACGATATGACCCAGGCATCGCTTGGCTATGTGGGTGCGGTGCTGCCCAAGGCTGCCTTCCTGCCGCTGTTCCACGCCATGGCGAGCGAGGACTTCGCGCTCATTTCGAGCGAGATCCCGAGTGCGTACTTTACCGTGGGCGCTGCCGTGACTGATGCGGACGAGCATTTTGCTCAGCATCATCCCAAGGCACGCTTTAGCGATGCAGAGCTTCCCCTTGGCGCCGCGGCCTATGCCGCCGTCGCCCTGGGCTACATCGCCGACCACCGGTAGCACCCAACCTTGCCTTTCAAGCCTGCGGGCATGGCCATAAGGCCTATGCCCTTGTCTTTCAAGGCAATCTTGGGCACTACCGGCGCCCGGCGCAGGCTATTCGTTTGTTTAAAAAGGAGCGGTATGTCCCAGCAACGTAAGTTCTTCCCCGGCTGGCTCGTGGTGGCCTCCGGCTTTGTGATCATGGCCACGTGCTACACCATCTTCGTCAACTGCATGAGCCTGTTCCAGCCGCTCATCGTCAGCGACCTCGGGATCACGCTTGCCCAGTACAACATCTCCAACGCCATCTCTACCGTGGTGAGCGTTATCGGATCGCTTGTCATTGGCCATGTTGCCGACAAGGTTAGTGGTCGCATTTTGGGCTCTCTCACTGTAATTGCCACCTCTGCCGTTCTTGCCGGTATGAGCTTTGTCGGTGAACTGTGGCAGGTCTACGTGCTCTTTGCCGTCTCGGGCTGCTTTGCCGTCGCCTCGACCCGCCTGCTCATTAGCCTTGTGACCGCCAACTGGTTTACGGCCAAGCGAGGCCTTGCCATCTCCATCGCACTTTCGGGCTCGGGCTTTGGCGGCGCTATTCTGTCTCCCATCGTGAGCTCGCTGATCGTGAGCGTTGGCTGGCGTTCCGCCTTCCTGGTGCTCGCGGCTATCTGCATGGTGGCGGCGCTGCCCATCACGGCCTATTCCTTCCGCACCAAGCCTTCCGAGATCGGTCTGAAGCCGCTCGGCGAGAACCCGGGCGATCCGTCCGTCTCGACGGCCGGCGACAAGGACGAGCACACGGCTCCTGAGGTTAGCGTTGGCTGGTCTCGTATCAAGAAGAGCCCGGCGTTTTGGCTGCTTGTCGTCGCCTTCCTCTTTATGGGGCTCGTTAACGGCGCCATCTTGCCCAACCAGGTCACCAACATGACGAGCGTTACCGTCAACGGCGCCAAGATTGTCACGGGTGGCCACGACCCCATGTGGGCCGGTACGGTGCTTTCGGCCTACATGGTCACGGTTGTTATCGCCAAGATTTCGCTCGGTGCGATCTACGACCGCTTTGGCCTGCGCTTTGGCAATATCCTTGGCTCCGTTGCGTGTATTGTCGCCTGTGTGGCGCTGTGCTTCCCGACGACGGACCTTGGTCCAATTGTGGCCGCTGTGAGCTTTGGTATCGGAACGTGCATGGGCACCATCACGCCTACCATTGCCGCGTCCAAGCAGTTTGGCATGGCCGACCTCGGCAAGGTCACGGGCACCATTACCTCGCTCGAGATGGTCGGCGGCACCGTGGGCGCCATCGTCTCGGGCGTGCTGTTCGATGCCACGGGCTCCTTTGCGAGCACCTGGATTGTGTGCCTGGCATGCTCCGT
>CAKTUC010000060.1 GCA_934617135.1 uncultured Collinsella sp.
GCAAAATCGCTGGATTCCGACATCGAAACCGCAGGAAACGGCGCTCTCAAAGTGTCGATGCTTCGGGGGTCCGATTTTGCTCGTTCACTTCTCGGGAAAAGTATTAGATCCCAATTCTTGGCCACCTCGGGCAACGTACCTACTCCAGTCCTGGGCCGGAATATCTCCCCGTTTCCGAGTCATAGCTCAGCACGGCGACCTCGCCGTTCTTCATGACGTTCCCATCGATGTAGTAATGGCTAGCCCCGTCATGCCAGATGCCGCGGTAGCCTGCAATGCCCGAGACTACCTCGGTGTTGATGTGCCCGGCGATAACATCAAGGTAGAACTCATGCCCCACGTAATCGGGCATCATCATGGTAAATGACTCGTCAGACGTGCCGATCTTCCAATCCTCCCCGGCTTCCTCGTCGATGCCAGCATGCACAAAGACCTGGCCGAAGGGGCTCTCGTAAACGTAAGGGAGCTTGCGGACCCACGTGATGATGTCCGCGTGCTCGGCCTTCATCCGCTCAACCGTATAGGCGTACGCCTCCTCGAGCTCCCTGAGCCTCAACAGATGCTTGACGTGCTTGAACGCCTCGGCATCCAGAAAGCTCTTGGCCGTCGCCAGGTTGCTGTCGGCAAGTATCCATGCTTGCGTAAAATTTGGATCTTTCACCTCGTCGATGTACTCGAGGAGCATCTCCTCGTGGTTGCCGCGCAGCGCCACGACGCGATCGCCGTAACGTTTTTGCAGGTCCATGACGAGCTCAAAGACGCCAAGCGAATCGGGGCCTCGGTCGCAGTAGTCGCCCAGCAGGACCAGCTTGGAGTCCCGGGCATCGAGGTCGATGGTGAAAAGCGATGTCTTAAAAGCATCAAAGCACCCGTGAATGTCACTCATAGCGTAGATATGCACTTATGACCCCCTGTTTGCGTCGAGATCCGCTCGCTTGCGCCCGCGCGTCGCGGCGGCCTCTCTGATTTCGCGGGCGGCGGGCAACTCTGTCCCGTCACGCCCCTCAACATTGGAAATAAGTATATCTCGCCGTGCGGACACAAATTTACGATTGGGCTCTGTCCGCCCTCCGTGCACTTGCCTAGAAGGACGGATCTTCCCTCCCCCGCCCCACCCAAAAACTCATCCAACATTAATCTTGGCTCAAGAATCGCTTAATCTATAACCTGCACTATAGAGTTCGACCAAGGGCGGGGCGGCACCGCGCAACGCAGGCCGCCGAACGCAACGCTCGCGCCCGGGCAGATCGCCCGACGTCGCGCCCATCGAACGAAAGGACAGGTCATGGACGACCTCGAAAAAGTTGAAACCATCCGCACCAAGTGCAACGTGAGCTACACCGATGCCAAGGCCGCGCTCGACGCCACCGACGGCAACGTTCTGGATGCCATCATTTGGCTCGAGTCGCAGGGCAAGACGCAGACCACGTCGGCGCACGCCGCCACCGAGTCCGCGCCGACCGATGAGCCCTCGGCCGAGATGGTCGCCGCGCAGGCCGCCTACGAAAAGTCGAGCGAAAAGACCGACTTCTCCAAGAAGATGGACAGCGTGTGGGAGTACCTCAAAAAGCTCTTTCGCCTGAGCCTAGACACCAAGTTTATCGCCACGCGCCGCGATGCGATCATCCTCAACATTCCCATCCTGATTCCCATCGTCGCCCTGTTTGCCTGGGGCGCCACGATATGGCTGATGCTGCTTGGCCTGTTCTTTGGCATGCGTTACCGCATCGATAGCGACGGCGACGTGCCCGGCAGCATCAACAACCTGATGGATCACGCCGCCGATGCCGCGGACGGCATCAAGCAGAATCTGAACGACGACAAGTAATCGCAGACGGGGGCACGTATGGCACGAATCCTGATCGTAGAGGACGAGGAGAAAATCGCCCGCTTTGTGACGCTCGAGCTGGAGCACGAGGGCTACCAGGTGGAGCACGCCGCCGACGGCCGCACCGCTGTGGACCTGGCGTTGGAGCGCGACTACGATCTGATTCTGCTCGATGTGCTGCTGCCGCAGCTCAACGGCATGGAGGTGCTGCGGCGCGTCCGCAAGCACAAGGATGTGCCGGTGATCATGGTCACCGCGCGCGATGCCGTGATGGACAAGGTGGCCGGGCTCGATGCCGGCGCCGACGATTACTTGACCAAGCCGTTTGCCATTGAGGAGCTGTTCGCGCGGATCCGCGTTGCGCTGAAGCGCGCGGAGGCCGTGCGTGCGGCTTCGCGCGTTGGCGGCGTCGGGGCCGAGGCGGGCGCCGTGAGTGCCGATGCTGCCGCATCCCCGGCTGGCGACTCAGCCCAGACCGCCGCCGCGCCCTCCCCCGCCGCGTTCACCGTGGGCTCGGTCGCGCTCGATCCGGATCGCCGCGAAGTCACGGTCGGCGGCTCGCCCATCGCGCTGACTGCCCGCGAGTTCGACGTCCTCGCTCTGCTTATGGCACACGCCGGCACCGTGCTCACGCGTGAGCGTATCGCACACGAGGCGCTGGGCTACGAATACGTGGGCGACACCAACAACGTCGACGTGCACATCGCGCACCTGCGTGCCAAGATAGAAGACGCCGGCGGTGCCCGCATCATCCAGACCGTGCGCGGGGTGGGCTATGTCTGCCGCGCGTAACGCCGAAACCAAGCGCGTCACCTCCATCGCCCGCGCCATCAACTGGAGCTACATGTGGCGCCGCCTGATGAGCTACGTTTGGCTGGACCTGTTGCTGCTGGTTGTTGCGGCGGCGATCCTCGTCTTTGGCTACAACCAGACACTGCCCGACGGCACGTTTACCGCGGGCTGGATCCCCAGCGAGTCCGTTCGCAGTATGTCGATTTCGCCCACGCAAGGTTGGGACCTGGCCATGCTCACCTACACCGTTGAACTTGCACGCACCACCAAGACCTTCCCCCTCGCGCAGGACCTCGTCGCGCTGTGGCCCCTCTATATCGTTGTCATTGGCTGGCAGGTCATCAGCGTGCTCGACATGCTCGGCGGCGCCCGCCGCGTGCGCCGCACCATGGCGCCGCTCAATGACTTAGCGCTGCGCGTGGACGAGCTCGGCCGTATGCAGCTCACCGGCGGCAGGATGGAAACGCTGGAGCAGGCCATTGAGCGCGCAAGCGTCGACTCGCCGAACATCACCACCGGCGATGCCGACCTGGCGAGCATCGAGGTCGCGCTCAACCGCTTGCTGCGCCAGATGCAGGAGGCCAAGCTGCAACAGATGCGATTTGTCAACGACGCAAGCCACGAGCTGCGCACGCCCATCGCGGTGATCCAGGGCTACGTGAACATGCTCGATCGCTGGGGCAAAGACGACCCGGACGTGCTGGCGGAATCCATCGCCTCGCTCAAGGCCGAAAGCGAACACATGCAGGAGCTCGTTGAGCAGCTGCTGTTCTTGGCACGCGGCGATGCCGGCCGCACCGTGCTGCGGCGTGTGAACACCAACGTGGCTGCGCTCGTCGGTGAGGTTTGCGAGGAATCGCAGATGATTGATGCCGGGCATACGTACCGTTTGGCGTACGATGCCGCGCTTGCCAGCGGCCCGCGCTGCGACGCAATGGTCGACATGGCGCTCGTGAAGCAAGCGCTGCGCGTGATCGTGCAAAACGCCGCCAAGTATTCGGATGCGGGGACAACCATCACGTTTGGCGTAACGCCGGATGCGGGCACGGGCACCATCGACATAAGCGTTGAGGACGAGGGCATCGGCATGAACCAAGAATCCGCAGCTCACGCGTTTGAGCGGTTCTACCGCGCCGATAACGCGCGCGATGCCGGCGCACAGGGTTCGGGCCTGGGGCTCGCCATTGCCAAGTGGATCGTCGACAGCCACGGCGGCGTCATCGGCGTAACCTCGGTCGAAGGCGTCGGCAGCCGCTTTACGATTTGCCTACCGCGGTAAGGGGCGCCTCTCGCAAATCGAAGGTGAATGGTTTTCCCGAGAAGTGAACGACCTATTTTGGACCCCCGAAGCATTCACACTTTTTGGCGCCAAAACTGCAGGAAAAACTCGACGAAACCGCAGGAAATTCCGCCCTCAAAGTGTCGATGTTTCGGGGGTCCGATTTTGCTCGTTCACTTCTCGGGAAAACCATTCACCTTCGATTTTCAACAGCCCACCAGGCGGCCGCGCGGCATAAAAATGGGGTAAGGCCACGCGGCCTTACCCCATTTTTCGTTAGCTATAAGCAGCTTGTGCGCTACTCGCGGCACAGGTGCACGGCGAAGCCGGCGAACTCGCGCTTAAAGTACACGAGCTTGGTGCCACCGTCGGGCAGCAGCGCGCGCGACTCCTCGTTGACCTCGAGCCCGCGCTCGGCAAACCACTTCTCGGCCGCATCGATGTCGTTGACGGCAAAGCCAATGTGGCCCTTGGTGCCACGACCGTTCTGCTTCATGATCTCGACCAGCGAATCGTTAAAGTACGAAACCGGGGTCTCGATGACGGGCAGGCCCATCATCGTCGAGAACAGCTCCGCGATCTCCAGGGCGTCGGCCGGGTCGGTGGCGTTAATGCCCACATGGGCAACGCGCATGCCAAAGAGCTCGACCGGATTGGCGTTCTGTTCACTCATACAGTCAGCGCCTACTGAGCCATGACGTCGAGAACGGCCTTCTCGGCAGCGACGCGGTTCATGCCGGTCATGAAGGGCACGCCGCTCACGTACGGGCAGGTGAGGCCCTCGGGGGCAACGGTGGTGGCGATCAGCAGGTCGGCGCCCTCGTCGCAAGCGTCCTTGGCCTCGGAGATGGCGCACTGCACGATCTCGTACTTGTCGGCGTAACCGTTGGCGTCGAGCATGGTGGCGACCTTCTGGGCAACGAGCGTGGAAGTAGCAGCGCCAGCACCGCAAGCCAAAACGATCTTCTTCATAGGTAGTGTCTCCCTTCATGGTTTACTTTAGGGTAAGTGTACCGCAGCGAGCGATGGCGCTCGGCCTCGATGCGCTTTTATGCCAGTTTGCTTGCACGCTGCGTATAATACATCTAGTACGTGTTGTCATACCGCTCGCTTTACGAGCGACTAAGGACTCTGAAATGCCCGATTCCCGCACCCTCTGGACCGCCGTCGTCATCATCTGTATCGCCGTGTCGGTATTCTTTAGCGTCAAAAAACGTACCACGTTTAAGCGCCTGCAGCAGCTTATGGCCGCTAAGCAGTGGGACGAGTTCGATCGCTTGCTCGACAGCAAGCTCACCAGTATGCTGTACCCGCGCTACAACCGCGACTACCTGCGCCTGAACTCCTATCTGCTGCGCGAGGACTACAAGCGCGCCGACGAGATGTTCGATTTGCTGCTGGGGCTCAACCTTCCCAAGATGCAGCGCGTCGACCTGGTAATCAAGGCCTTTAACTACTACGTTGGCCAAGAGGACCGCAAAAAGTCCAAGGAGCTACTGCACGAGATCAAGGGCTTTGAAGGCGGCCAGGCAGAGGCGGTCGCGCACGAGTGCCAGCTGATGTACGACACGATGATTCTCAAGCGCCACAACGACATCCCCGAGCTGGAGCGTATGCTCGAGGAGGCCGGCGACGACAAGGTCAAGGCTTGCCGACTGGAATACCTGCTGGCCTTGCAGTACAAGAACAAGGGCGACGAGGGCAAGTTTGCCGAGTACCTGGAAAAGTCGGGCCAGCACTCGATGGCTGTCAACGCGTAACGGGCGGCTTGTGCTAGACTTCTAGTCTCACGGGGGCGTGGCGGAATTGGCATACGCAGGAGACTTAAAATCTCTCGCCGCAAGGATTGTGGGTTCGAGTCCCACCGCCCCTACCACGTATTGTTTACGAGCCCGTGTCCCCCAGGGATGCGGGCTCGTTTCTTTTGGATGCCGGCGGGACTCGAACCCGCGAGGGGGCGAGCGTCAAGCGGACGCGCAGCGTCCGCAGCGAGCCGGCGAGGGCGCCGGCAGGCGACCGAAGCCGGTGCGTATTTGCGCAGCAAATACGCAAACGTCCCACCGCCCCGCGCTTCTGAGAAGTAGCTAATTTGGGACGGGGCTAAAAAGACTACTTTGATATCTTGGGAGTTGCGGTGGAATAGTTCCTATTTTTGCCGTTTACCAGCACAAACAGGAACTATTTCACCGCAACTTATATGCCAACTCCCACATTTTTCGAGGGAAAAACGTGGTTATCTCCCACATTATTCGATGGAAAAACGTGGTTTACTCCCACATTTTCCGAAGGAAACGCTTGGACGGCCCAACCTATATCGACTCAAGGACTGTCCCAAGCTGCCGGCAGAAAAGGAACGTCCCTAAGTGCCGCTTTTAGAGGGTACTGAGGTTTGGGGTCCAGGTGATGGTGGGGGCTTCGCCGTCGAGAACCTCGTTGATGGTAGCGGCCATGCCGGCGAGCAGGCTGTTCTCGCTCACGGTAAGCGCCCTGTAGCCACCGGCGCGCATGAGCTCGCGAATCACCACGGCACCTGCCAAGATCACGCCCGCGCGCTTGGGTTGCACACCCGGCAACGCGGCGATGCCCGCAACATCCAGCGCGGACATGCGCTCGATGGCGGCCGAAACCTGCTCCAGCGAAAGCTCGCGCAGGTGCACAAAGCTCGAATCATACGGCTCCAGCTCGTGAACGAGCGCCACGAGCGTGGTGACGGTGCCACCCACCGCGACCAAGCGCTCGGCGCGCTCAAAATTGCTCGGCAGGCCCTCAAAATAGGCAGCGAACTGCTCGCCCGCCCAGTTGGCGGCGGCAGCAAGCTCGCCGTCCGCAGGCGGCAGTGCCGAGAAAAACCGCTCCGTCACGCGGCGGCAGCCAATGTCCAGCGAACGCGTGCCCTCCAGCGCAAAGGCCCCACGCTCCGGTGCGTACACGCCCGTTGCGAGTTCCGTGGAACCGCCGCCCGAATCCGCGACAATAATGCGCTCACCTGCAAAGTCGTGCGCCACGCCAAAAAACGTCAGGCGCGCCTCGACCTCGCCCGGAATCACCTGTGGTTCGAGCCCCAGCTCGCGCAGGCCGTCCAGCAGCAGGGCGGCATTGGACGCATCGCGCGCGGCACTCGTGCACGTGGTGCAGATGCACACGGCCCCAAAGGCACGCGCCTCGTCCACAAACATGCGGCATGCGGCAAGCACGCGCTCGACTGCCGCCTCGCAAAAGCGCCCCGTCGCATCCACGCCCTCGCCCAAGTCGGTAATCTCGGTATGTTTGGACGATTCCACAATCGCCCCAGCCTCGACCTGCGCCAACACCAGCCGCGACGACACCGTTCCCAGGTCGATCGCCGCCACCTTATATCGTTTGCAATTCGTCATTGCGGGCTCCCCTCCGGGCGCTACTCGCCGCTGGACGCGACCGTCTGACCCTCGACGCCGTTAAACCCAAACAGCATATCGAGCGTCTGAATGTACCACGGCGCGTCCTTGCCGACTTCCTCGATCTCCTTGGCCACTTCGCTGGCCTTCTTGGCATTCGACGACTTCTTGTCAGACGAGCCCGAATCGTCGTCCAGGCCCAGCACGTCGATCTTGGTCTCACCGGGCATTACCAAGCCCAGGTCCTCGGTCGCCGCATCCTTAATGCCCTCCTCCGAGAGCAGCTTGTCGACGCTTTTTTGCAGCTCGTCATTGTATTGCTCGCGAATCTCGACCTGCTTGGCCAAAATGTCGCTCGAGCGCTTGGCCACGTACAGGTCGCGCACGGGGAAATACAGGCTCACGAGCGCCAGGGCCACGACGATACCAATGAACAGCCCTCGCTGGGGTCCGTGGGTAAAGTCGTAAATCGCCTTGACCACTGCGTTGTCGTTGGCGTAGTGCATAAAGTCCGAGCCCGAAAGACGGCTCGACGGCCTGCTCGACCTATCGCGCTCCTGAGCCGTGGGGCGCGATGCATGCGCCGAGCGCGAGGGGCGCACCGGACCGTCTGCCGAGGTATTCATTTGAGCATTAGAACGCGAGGCACCTGCCGCACGATGCGCAGGACGGGCGGCGCCACCATAATCGGACCCACCGAGCTGCACCGTATGCGCGCGGCGAGGCGCCGGCTCGCGCGAACTGGCGGAATAATACCTGTTGTCGTAAATCTGATCCATGTGCGCCTTGTGCGGTTGAGGTTTGTTTGCGCTAAGTCCTTTAGTTATAGC
>CAKTUC010000061.1 GCA_934617135.1 uncultured Collinsella sp.
GCGGACCCGACGGCGGTCCCGGGGATGGACCTCTCGCGCTTCGACCTCGTGCTCTGCGACGTCATGATGCCGGGGCTCGACGGCTTCGAGCTCGTGCGGCAGATCCGCCCGGACTTCGACGGCCCCATCGTCTTCCTGACCGCGCGCGTGGCCGAGGAGGATGCCGTGGCCGCCTACGGCCTGGGCGCCGACGACTACGTCCGCAAGCCCTTTGGGGCCGCGGAACTGCGCGCCAAGGTCGCGGCCCATCTACGCCGTGAGCGCCGGCCGCGCTCGCACGCCCTCTCCTTCGGGGAGGTGCGGATCGACCTCGGGGCACGCGGCCTCGCCGTGGGCGGCGAGGCCGTGCCGCTCACGCCCACCGAGTACGCCATCTGCGAGTACCTCGCCCGCCACCCCGGGCAGGTCATGAGCCGCGCGCAGATACGCGAAGCGGTGCTCGGCTGGGAGAGCGACGCCGACGACGCGGCCATATCCATGCAGGTCAGCCGCGCCCGGAGGAAACTCTCCGAGGCCGGCGCCGACCCGATTGCGACCGTCTGGGGGATGGGGTACAAGTGGCAGCTCTGAGGATCGGGGCGCGAGGTCGCGGGGGCATGCCGCTCTCCTTCGTCATCGCGCGCTACTTCGCCTACGCGTTCGCGGCGGTCGCCATGGCGTGGGTCGCCTCGTTCATGGTGCTCTCCGTGGCGATCAACGCGGGCTTCGTCTACGAGGCAAGCTGGGGGCCGGCCAATGCGCGCGAGGTCGCGGAGGGCCTGGCACGCGACGGCGTCTGCGGGCAGCAGGACGTGCCGACGGCGTACCGCTACCTCATCCTGAACAAGGACGGAAACGTGCTGATGACAGACCTCGAGAGCAAGCGGCTCGAGGACGCGACGGAAATGGCCCGTGCGGCACTCGCCGCGGATCCGGGCACAGTGGAGATCGAGGGCGGGGGTTCGGGCCTCACCTACGCCGCGTTTCCGCTCAAAGGCGGCGGGGCCTGCGCACTCGTCAGCGAGTACCTGCCGCAGTGGGTCTCGCGCGACCTCGCCGGCCTGCTTCCCAACCCGCAGAGCCTCATGCTCGTCGGCGCCACGGCGGGAAGCGCGCTCGCGCTCGCGATCGTGGCGCGCCGCGCGAGCCGCGTGATCTCGCGCAAGATGGCTCCGCTTGCGGAGGCGGCGGGGCGCGTCGGCGCGGGGGAACTCGACTTCGCGGTCGGCAGCACCAACGTGCGCGAGGTGAACGACGTCCTCGCAGCGATGGACGCCATGCGAGCCTCCCTCGCCGAGTCGCTCGAGGCCCGCTGGGCCGCGGAGCGGGGGCAGCGCGAGCAGATGGCGTCGCTCGCCCACGACCTCAAGACGCCGCTCACCGTGCTGCGTGCCAACGCCGACTTCGTGGCGGAGGAGCTGGAAGACGAGAAAGACGCCGACCTCGCGGCCGCCGCGCGCGACATAGCCGGCAGTGTCGAAAGGCTCGACGGCTACGTGCGCCTGCTCATCGAGGCCTCGCGCGGGTCCGGCGGGGCGGAGAGGGCCCCCATGCGGCCGGCCGATTTCTGCGAGCAGGTTCTCGCCGAGGCCGCCCAGATCGCCCGGGTGCGAGGCGTGGCGCTCGACGCGGCCACGGGCCCCGCTGTCGCGGGCGCGCCCGAGGCCGCGCTAGACCAAACCAGCCTGGCGCGAGCCGCCGCGAACCTCGTGGCCAACGCCGCCGAGCACGCACGATCGCGCGTGGCTGTCTCCTGCGACGTCGCGGGCGGGCGCCTCGTCATCGAGGTTGCCGACGACGGACCGGGCTTTTCTCCCGCCGCCCTCGAACGCGGCTGCGAGCGCCTCTTCACAGACGACTCGTCCCGCTCTTCGCGCGACGGAGGCCGCCACTACGGGCTCGGCCTCCATGTCGCCTCCGAGGCCGCGAGCGCCCACGGGGGCTCCGTCTCGCTCGCCAACGATCCCTCGGGCGGCGCGGTGGCCACCATCGCGGTCCCCCTGTGCGGGATCTGACGACTTCCTCGATGTTTACCTCGACTGCGATATGTCGCTCGCCGAGGCCGCGACGAGATGGTGTTACGTCTGCCCCGCTTGGTGCTTCTAGCTCAAATTTAATCTGATGTAAGGCCCGTGCAATCCTGTATGGGCCTTCCTTTTGGCAATTGCTCGACCGATTCGTGGCATGAAACACAAATCATCGAGTTAAGGTGACATGGGGTCATACAGCAGCTCTCAGAGCGTCTGCCGCGCTCCCCTGCCATTACCTCTGCGGCATCCTCGTATGGAGCCCATCCTGCTGGCGTTTCCTAGCAACAGCCCACTTGTCCACCGATCAAGTGAACTACTGGAATAAATACAGCGACACGCTTGTTCGTTACAGTCGCTATATCAGTGTAAATCGCCGCGATAAATACAGCCCGTACTCGACTGTATACCAGCTACGCGTATGCAGATTCATATCGCGTTAATAAATCGGCTCATGCGTGTGCAAAACGCGCAATTAACCGCAAAAGGCGACTATCGCGTAGGTAGATTTTTGGCAGCCTGTTGCTTACTGAAAAATAAGCAATTGCTTGAAACAAAAAAGGTCAGGCACTAGGTGCCTGACCTGCAAACTTCTGGTCGGGACGACTGGATTCGAACCAGCGACCCCTTGACCCCCAGTCAAGTGCGCTACCAAGCTGCGCCACGTCCCGAAGCTTTTGTTTGTTGCTCTGCTCTCGCTCGCAACAGGGAGTATATTAACCCGAAACTTTGTACTTGTGCAAGAACTTTTTTACAAATTTTGAAGCAAGTCCAAAATTGCATCTGCGAGCTGGGATTTTGTTAGCACGGGAAGTTCTTGCGTGCCCGCTGTGCTCACAATCCAGGCCTTGTTGGTGTCGGTTCCAAAGCCCGAATCGGCGCGCGTGACATCGTTGGCTATAATGGCATCGCAGCCCTTGCGGGTCAATTTTCGCTCGGCGTATTCGACGACATTATCGGTCTCGGCCGCAAAGCCAATCACGCGGCGATCGCCCTTTTGGCGTGAGAGCTCGGCTAAGATGTCAACGGTCTCGACGAGCTCGATTCGATCCAGGCGCTCGTTGAACTTTTTGAGCTTGTGGTCCGCAGGGGCCGCCGGCGTGTAGTCGGCGACTGCGGCGGCACAGATAGCCGCGTCGGCCGCCTGGAAGGCGCTCTGGGCAGCTTGTAGCATCTCTGCGGCGGTCTGCACGCGCACACACTCCACACCGCGCGGGATTTCGAGCGACGTCGGTCCCAGCACCAGCGTGACCGTAGCACCGCGGCGTGCGGCCTCCCCCGCTAGGGCGATGCCCATCTTGCCCGACGATCGGTTGCCGATAAAGCGCACCGGATCGATCGGCTCATGCGTGGGGCCGGCGGTAATGACAATGCGTTTGCCCGTAAGATCGCGCGGTGCAGGGTCAAGCACCTCACAGACAGCCTCGACGATGTCCTCGGGCTCGCTCATGCGCCCCGTGTCCACGTCGCCGCAGGCAAGGTAGCCGCTGCCGGGTCCCACCACATGGACACCGTGCTCGCGCAGCGTGGCCATGTTGGCCTGCGTCGCCGGCGCCTTCCACATGCCGTTGTTCATGGCCGGCGCGATCACGATGGGGCGCGGAGTGGCAAGTAGCGTGGTGGAGATGAGGTCGTCGGCGATGCCGTTGGCCATCTTGGCGATGATATTGGCCGTCGCGGGCGCTACGACCACCAAGTCGGGCTCCTGCGCGAGCGAGATGTGGTGAATGGGGTCGGAGGGATCGTCGAACAGGCCCACCGCTACCGGCTCATTGGTAAGCGCCCGGAAGGTGAGCGGCCCCACGAATTCCGTGGCATGTTCGCTCATGACGACCTTTATATGGGCGCCGCGCTTTTGCAGCAGGCGCACGATATTGCAGGACTTATAGGCGGCGATCCCGCCGGTAATACCCAGCAGGATCGTTTTTCCCTCAAGTTGCATTGGATTGTCGGGTGCCGCCATCGTGTTACGCTTCCTTGCTCGGGAGCACCAGCAGGCGGTGGCAGTACGGGCAGTGCGTGATCTCGCTACCGTCGTGGTTGAGGTCGCTCATGGACGACGCCTGCAGCGCGGTGTGGCAGACCGTGGGGATGTTGCCCTGAATGGTCTCGACGGCCAGGCCGTGGAACTGCTTGAGCAGGCGCTCGTAGTCGGTGAGAACGTCGGTCGGCAGCGTGGCGGCAAGCGCGGTGCGCTCCTTGGTTGCGGCATCAATCTGAGCCTGCAGGTCGGCGGCCTTGGCGCGGGCGGCCTTGGTGTCTGCCTTCACGCCCTCCTCAAACTTGGCAATGATGGCCTGCGCGCGAGCCTCGCGGTCGAGCGCCTCCTTATGGGCGACGACGACGTCCTTGCGGGTGTGCTCGATCTTATCCAGACGCTTGGCCAGGGTGGCAAGTTCGTTCTCCAGGTCCTGCACCTCGCGGTAGTCGGAGCCGTCGACGTGGCGCTTCTTGGCAGTCTCGATGGCGTTGTTGGTCTGAATCTCGGTGGTGTTGAGATCGTCGAGCTCAATGTCCAGATCCTTGCGCTGAGCGTAGAGCTTGGTCATCTCGGACTTGAGCTTCACATAGGTCTTGCGTTTGGAAGCGAGCTCCTTGAGCTCCGGCATATTGGCAAGTTCGCTCTTGTTGCGGGCGAGCTCCAAATCGATCTGTTGCAGCTTGAGTAGCGTAGCGCCGGCGCTCATAAGTTCTCTCCTTTTGTCACAGTCCACCATTGGCAAGGGTTCAGTATTTTAATCGTATGACGGGGGTCGACCCCGGCGTCAACTGCAGAGTTCATCAAGATATCCACGAACGGCTCTTCGGAGCGGTCGTGGCCGAGTAGTATCACGCCCAGGCCACGCAAGGCAAGGTCCTGCGCCACGTGGTAGCCAGCTTCTCCAGTCACAATAACATCTGCGCCTGCGGCGATGGCAAGCTCACCAAAATCGCCGAGGGAGCCGCCCAGAATGGCAACGGTGCGGCACGGGTGCTTGGCTTCGCCCCATACGCGCGGGTCACTGCCATAGGTCGTGGCGGCACGATTGGCGAGATCGCGCAGGTTGCAGGCGTCATGGAGGGTCGCAAGTGCGCCCAGACCGGTGAGCTCAGGCTCGTCCACATGCTCCAGCGAGCTCATGGGCTCAGCGCCCAGCAAATTGCTCAGGCGAACGCGCGCTTCGTGCGAGCGGTCCAGGTTGGTGTGAAGCGAGATGATGCTCACGCCGCAACGGGCTGCCTCGTACAACGCAGCGCTGCATTGGGGACGCGATACATCCGCCGGGCAAAACGCCTCGGGCGCCTTGATATAGATGGGATGATGCGTCAGCAGCACGTTGGCGCCCGCCTCGAGAGCGCGGTGCACGTTGGCCTCGGTCGCGTCGAGTGCGCAGGCGACGCCGCGAATCTCGTCGTAGGGATCGCCAACGGATAAGCCTACGTGGTCCCAGCCTTCGGCGTCCGCCTTGGGGTAGCGCGCCAGCAGCGCACGTTCAAGCTCGGAGACAATCATGCGGCACCTACGATCGAGAGCAGCGCACTTGCAAAGTCGTCCAGATCGCTCGGATCCACGCGGTCATCGAAGGAAATGCGCAGTGCGCCCAGTGCCTGCTCGCGACCAATGCCCATGGCGCTGAGCACGTGGCTCGGGTCCATGTTGCCGCTCGAGCAAGCCGATCCGGCCGAAACCTCAAAGCCGGCGGCATCGAGCTTGATGATGAGCTCCTCGGAGTCCATGCCGTCGACGTAGATTGAAACCATACCTGGCAGACGATCGGCCTGCGCGTAGTCGCCCATCGTGGCGTGAATGCGAGGATGGGCCGTAAGCGTGGCGTAGAGCTTATCGGACAAGGTCTGCAGTTCCGCGCGCTCCTGGGCCACGTGGGGCGCCAGCGTACTGGCGGCAGCGGCAAAAGCCAACTGCGTGCGCAGATCCTGCGTACCGGCGCGACGGCCGGCCTCCTGTCCACCGCCAAAGATGCGGGGGCGCAGCGGCGTGCGGGTCTTTACGTAGAGCGCGCCGGATGCCACGGGGCCGCCAATCTTGTGGGCGGCAACGGACATGGCGTCGACGCCCAGCTCGGCGGCATCGAGCGGAATGTGCAGATAGCCCTGGATGGCATCGGTATGGAACAGGGCGCCCACGGTATGCGCGGCGGCGGCAAGCTCGCGGATGGGCTGCACCACACCGGTCTCGTTGTTGGCGACCATAATGCTCACGAGCGCTACGTCGTCGCCCAACAGCTCGACAAGCGCGGCAGGCTCAATGTAGCCCGCGCGGTAGGGCTGCACCAGGTCGACGGTAAAGCCGGCGGCACGCAGCAGCGGCAGGTTGTCCAGAATCGAATCGTGCTCGATGGCCGAAACGATGACACGATCGCGCTTGCGATCGCGCTGACGAGCGCCCTCGGCAAGACCGAGCAGCGCCAGCTGGTTAGCCTCGGTGCCGCCGTTGGTAAGGATGATCTCGGACGGGCGAACGCGTACGCCAAAGCTACGGGCGATCTCGCGACGGGCGACTTCCAGGCGTGCGGCGGCCTTGCGGCCGAGCGAGTGCAGCGAGTTGGGGTTGACGCCGGCAAGCTCGCTGTCGTCATACTCGCGCTGCGCAAGGAGCGCCTCGGCGCGCATGGGCGTCGAGGCGGCATAGTCAAGATTCACGGGTATGCGGTTTTGACCTGCGGTCATAAGGGTTTATGCCTCCTGTGCGGCCTCGTTGCCCAGCTTCTGCAGCAGCGCAACCTCGGCGGCGGGATCTTCGGACTTAAATACGGCGGAGCCGGCTACGAGCACGTTGGCGCCGGCCTTGACGACCTCGGCGATGTTCTTGGAAGAGATACCGCCATCGACCTCGATCAGGGGCGAAACGCCGTGGCGCTCACACATGGCCGTAAGCTCGTGCAGTTTGGCAATAGTACCAGGGATAAAGCTCTGGCCGCCAAAGCCGGGGTTCACGCTCATGAGCAGCACCATGTCGACAACGTCGATGATGCTCTCGAGTACGCACACGGGGGTAGCGGGGTTGAGCACTACGCCGGCCTTGACGCCGCGCTGCTGCAGATGGGTAAGCGTGCGGTGCAGGTGCGTGGAGGCCTCGTAATGCACGGTGATCATATCGGCACCGGCGTCGGCGTACCAATCGACCGTCTCGTCGGGGTTCGACACCATGAGGTGCGCGTCGACCGGTACGTCGGTGGAGCGCTTGACGGCCTTGAGGATATCGACGCCAAAGGTGAGGTTGCCGGTAAAATGACCGTCCATAACGTCAAAGTGCACGTAGTCGGCGCCGGCGATCTTGTCGAGCTCGCCCTTGAGGTTGGCCATGTCGGCTGAGAGGACGGACGGAGCGATTTTGATGGAACCCATGGTAGAAGCCTTTCTGCGCTAGTCGGTGAGTCCGTAGAACTCTTGGGAGGGTACGCGATCGGTAAGAATCTCGAGCGCCCTATCCAAAGTAACACCGTTGTAGAGCGTTTGCTCCACGGCAAAGGTGAGCGGAATGTCTACGCCCAGTGAACGGGCGAGCTCGCTGACGCTGCGGGCCGCGACGGCACCCTC
>CAKTUC010000062.1 GCA_934617135.1 uncultured Collinsella sp.
TACATCGTAGAGGGCGACTCGGCAGCAGGCGCCATTCGCACCTCGCGCGATGCCGAGTTCCAGGGCGTTATGCCCGTCCGCGGCAAGATCCTCAACTGCCTGAAGGAGGACTATCCGCGCATCTTTAAGTCCGACATCATCATGGACCTCATGCGCGTGCTGGGCTGCGGTGTGGAGATCAAGGACAAGCGCATCAAGAATCTTGGCGCCTTCGACCTGGACAACCTCAACTGGAACAAGGTCATCATTTGTACGGACGCCGACGTCGACGGTTATCACATCCGCACGCTCGTGCTCACCATGCTCTACCGCCTGGTGCCCACGCTTATCGACGAGGGTTACGTATATATCGCCGAGTCGCCGCTCTACGAGATCAACTGCAAAGAGAAGACCTACTTTGCCTACACGGAACTCGAAAAGAACGGCATCCTTAAAGAGATTGGCGACCAGAAGTGCTCGATCAACCGCTCCAAGGGTCTTGGTGAGAACGATCCGGACATGATGTGGCTCACCACCATGAACCCCGAGACGCGCCGCCTGATCAAGGTGGAGCCCGAGGACGTCACCAAGATGGAAACCATGTTCAACCTGCTGCTGGGCAACGACGAGGCGGGCCGCAAGCGCCATATCTCCGAGCACGGCAAGGAATACCTGGACCAGCTGGACCTGCAGTAGCAGCAAATCGATAACGACGGCTCACAAGAAGTTCAAGAGGAAATCGTGGCAAAGAAGAAGACGAAGAACCAGCCAAAGAAAAAGCAGGTCAACGCCGAGAACGTCATCGGCCTGCACTCCGAGGTCACCGACCAGCCGATCACGCAGACGCTCGAGGTCAACTACATGCCCTACGCCATGAGCGTCAACGTCTCGCGTGCGTTCCCCGAGATCGACGGCTTTAAGCCCTCACACCGCAAGCTGCTCTATACCATGTACAAGATGGGTCTGCTCAAAGGCGAGCGCCAGAAGAGCGCCAACATCGTGGGCCAGACCATGAAGCTCAACCCGCACGGCGACGCCGCGATCTACGAGACGATGGTGCGCCTGGCCACCGGCAACGAGGCGCTGCTCGCCCCCTTCGTGGAGTCGAAGGGCAACTTTGGCAAGTACTATTCGGGCGACCTGAGCTACGCCGCCTCGCGTTATACCGAGGCCAAGCTCTCCCCCATCAGTGCCGAGATCTTCAAGGATATCGACAAGGACCCGGTCGACTTCATCGACAGCTACGACGGCGCCATGAAGGAGCCGCGCCTGCTGCCCACCACGTTCCCCAACATCCTCGTCTCGGCCAACAAGGGCATCGGCGTCGCCATGGCGTCCGACATTTGCGGCTTTAACCTCAACGAGGTCTGCACCGCCACGATGCACTACCTCAAGGATCCCGACTGCGACTTGCTCGAGTACATGCCCATGCCCGACTTCTCGACCGGCGGCGAGATCATCTACCGCCGCGAGGAGATGGAGAAGATCATCGAGACTGGCTTGGGCAGTTTCCAGATTCGCTCCCGCTGGCGTTGGATTCCCGAAGAGCGCATCATCGAGGTGTACGAGATCCCCTACACTACCAAGACCGATGTCATCATCGAGCGCATCGTCAAGCTCTCCAAGGAGGGCAAGGTCAAGGAGATCGCCGATATCCGCGACGAGACCGACCTTTCGGGCCTGCGCATCGCCATCGACCTTAAGCGCGGCGTCGACCCCGACAAGCTCATGGCAAAGCTCTACCGCTCGACCACGCTGCAAGATTCGTTCTCGTGCAACTTTAACGTGCTGGTCGACGGCTACCCCCGCGTTATGGGCGTTCGCCAGATCCTGCACGAATGGGTTGCGTGGCGCATTCAGTCCACGCGTCGCCGCATTAACTTTGACCTGGGCAAAAAGTCCGAGCGTCTGCACCTGTTGCACGGCCTCGAGGCGATTCTGCTCGACATCGACAAGGCCATCGCCATCATCCGTGGCACCAAGCTCGAGGCCGAGGTCGTGCCCAACCTTATGAAGGGTTTCGACATCGACGAGACCCAGGCCGAGTTTGTTGCGGAACTTAAGCTCCGCAACATCAACGAGGAGTACATCCTCAACCGCACCAAGGACATTGCCAAGCTTGAGAGCGAGATTGCCGAGCTTGAGGAGATCCTCTCCAGCGAGGAGAACATCAAGAAGGTCATCAGCGACGAGCTGGCAGCGGTCAACAAGAAGTACGTGATGCCGCGCCGCACGGGCAGGATTGAGCCCCATGAGGTTATCGAAGTGAGTCTGGAGCCCGAGGTCGAGGAGTACCCCGTTACCATCATGCTCTCGCGCGATGGCTACCTCAAAAAGATGACCGACCGCGTGCTCAAGAAGGCCGCTACGCTCAAGTACAAAGACGGCGACAAGCCCTTTATTGAGTTCCCGTCCTCCAACACGCACGAGCTGCTGGTCTTTACCAACAAGAGCCAGGTGTACAAGTGCAAGGTCGCGCAGTTTGAGGACACCAAGTCGGCTCAGCTGGGCTCGTACCTGCCGACCGATCTTGAGATGGAACCCGACGAGAGCGTCATCTGGGTTATCGACCCCGAGGATTACAAGGCCGACGTGCTGTTCGTCTTTGAGAACGGCCGCGTGGTGCGCGTCGCGCTTTCCGGATACGTCACCAAGACCAACCGCAAGCGCCTGAAGAACGCCATCTACGGCGGCAGTAAATTGCTGTATGCCCAGGTGCTCAACACAGATCGCGATATCGCGCTGGTCTCGAGCGACTACCGCCTGATGAACTTCAACACCTCGCTGCTCAAGACTAAGACGACCACCAACACGCAGGGCGTCCAGGCATTCACGGCCAAGAAGGGCCGCTCGGTCACCACCGTCGGCACGACCGAGGACATCCTCGGCGCCGGCGTCTCCGCCGAAAAGTTCACCGCGCAGAGTCTGCCCTCCGCCGGCGCCCTCATGAAAGAAAACGACATGCCGAGTTTGTTTGACTAACGCAACGGCAACGAGATCGTTAGATACTTCGCAAAGCGACGAGGCCCGGAACGCAACGGCATTGCGCCCGGGACTCGTCGTTTTTCTTCTCAACTATTTTTTAACGCAGATAAATTGATTTCTGCTTATTTTTCTGCGTAAAAAATGTCAGCGTCACTGCTTCGATGCCCTTTGGTCAGTCGTTAGCAGAACTTGCAAAAGTTAGCAAAACTTGCAAAAATTAGCAAAACTTGCAAAGGAGCTACCATGGAGTACAGCAAGAACCCCTTTACCCCGACGTTCGGAAGCGTCCCTCCCTTTCTAGCGGGTCGCGAGCATATCCTGCGTGACATCAACCGTGGCTTTATCAACGGCCCGGGAGATCCCAACCTGTCGACCATTTTTACTGGCGCAAGGGGAACGGGCAAGACGGCGCTTCTCTCGCTCCTTTCAGAAACGGCGCTTGAACACGACTGGATCGCAGCAAATGTCTCCGCCATGCCAGGCATGCTCGAAGATATTATCGAGCGAACCAAAGAAGCCGCAGATAGCTACCTCTCACAGCCTCACGCGCGCATAAACGGTGTTCAAATTGGCCCAGTGGGCATCGATTGGACATATGCTCAAGAGGCTCAGGGCAACTGGCGCACGCGCATGAATGGCATCTTTAAGCAACTCGAAAAACATGACATCGGACTTCTCATCACCATCGATGAAGTCACCGTCGATCTCGAAGAAATGCTTCAATTTGCCTCTGTTTACCAGCACTTTGTACGCGAAGGTAAAAAAGTTGCCCTACTCATGGCAGGACTGCCCTACAAAGTATCGGCGTTGCTGCGTAACGATTCCGTCTCGTTCCTCAGGCGTTCCCAATATCATCAATTGGGACGAATCACTGACGTTGAAATTGCAAACGCATTCCGCAAAACCGTTGAGGCCGGAGGCCGCTCAATCACGCCAGAAGCGCTCGAGGATGCCGTGAAGGCCGTCGACGGATTTCCCTATATGATGCAGCTCGTCGGATATCGCACATGGGATGTTTCGGAGAACTCGCCCAAAATCAGTGCACCTGATGTACAGCAGGGTTCTCTGCTTGCCCGCATGGAGCTGCGCGATCGAATTCTCGAAACGACCTATCGGGAGCTTTCCGATAAAGACATTGAGTTTTTGCTCGCGATGCTGCCCGATTCTGGCCCCAGCAGGGTCTCGGAGATAGCCAAACGCATGGGCGTCGCCAGCAACTACGCAAGCCAATACAAACGCCGCCTCCTGGAGGACGGCGTCATTGGAGAGCGCGGGCGTGGTCTCGTTGGCTTTGACATTCCCGCGTTCAGGGAATTCTTGAACGAGAAGGCGTTTTAGCACGCCGGAATTGTCCGCGGAAGCATCAACGCATGGCAATCAGCATTCCTCTTGGTAAGGATAGCAAGCATTTCCGCTTGTGCTGATTGCCATGCGCCCCTCTTGTCCTTAGGCGAGCTTGCGGGCGAGCTCGCGCACCTCTTCCAACTTGGGCGAGGAGGCCATGCTGTCGCGCTCGGTCATACCGCTGATGGTGATAATGCCTTGGTCCTCCCACTTGCAGTACGCGCAGGTTGACTTGTACATAGCGATCGCCGCGTCATAGACGCCCTCGCTGTGACTATCGAGTAAAAGGGCCGTCTTCGTGAACGGGAAACCCGTGGCACCGAAGGCGTACAGGCGGTCGATGGCGGCCTTCTCCTGCGCGGTGATATCAAACCAGTAGATAGGCGAAGCGAAGACAACCATGTCGGCGTCTTTCAGCGACTCGATCACGCCGGCCATGTCGTCCTTCTGCACGCAGACGCCCTCATGGGCGAAGCAGTACTGGCATCCCAAGCAGCCGGCGATCTTCTTGCTGGCAACGCGAACGACCTCGACCGCATTGCCGCCCTCACGCGCGGTCTCGGCAAAGGCCTCGACCATGGTGTCGGTATTGGCGCCCTTACGCGGGCTGCCGCTCAATACAACGATTTTCATAGGATTCCCTCTCCCTCATGCTGCAGGCGCGCAGCATGTCTTCTTGTAACCAAAACGAATGGAGTTAATCAATCGCCTCGTTTTCGCTACTCTCACTCAGTGACTAATCCAGTCCGAGTGTTGTCGATGCGTGTCGTACCGCCTCAGAGCTGATTCGTGCGCAATTTAGGCGAATCAAGCCCTTGATTCGCGATTTCGGGAATGACTCAATTGATTCGCAAAACCGCATGTCGCTCCTTTAATCACTCCCTGGTTTCCGCCGGGGTTCGTAGCGGGTGGCGTGAAAAGGGGTGATTCAAAGGGTCGGAGAGATGCCCATAGCGCAATCGTCAGGTATTGGCGCGGTGAAGGACTTCTCACCTCCATCAGTCCAAATCGTCAAGCTCTGAAAGACGTCGAGCTAGAGAAAAGAACCTATTTCCAATCATGGATTGGGTTTACCTGCATGACTAGAGCCCTAGTGTAATTAGCTGGATCATCGTTCCGAGAACCGGTATCGACCTACCTGTCCGCCAAGCTCCTTCTTCAGCTCCAGCCTAGTATCTGACTCGCGCCGTTATAAGCGAAAACCGAAGAGATGCGTCTTAGCCAAAAAAATAAGGTTAGCCTTATCTTACTTCATGATTCGTGTGTTATAGTTAGATGGCTCTAACTGTTTGGGGGCGACAGCCATGCACGAACGCAAGGGTTTCTGGGACAAGAATGCCAGTCGGTACGACCGTTTCATGCGAAACGACCGGGCGGCGTATGAGAAGATGTATGGGCTGATCCGGCCGGTAGTGAAAGCAAAAACCGTACTGGAGGTTGCCACCGGCACGGGGCTTATCGCAAAGAGCATCGTGGATGCGGCGGCACACATCGAGGCTACAGACGCTTCTGCACAGATGATCCTTGAAGCAAAGCGGGGCAATCAATCCGCAAAGCTGCACTTTTCCGTACAAGATATGTTCCGCCTGCCCTATGCACAGAAGTCCTTCGAAGTGGTGATCGCGTCCAACGCGCTTCACATAGTGCCGCATCCGGAAAAGGCCCTGCAAGAAATCAGGCGGGTGCTGAAGGACGACGGCGTGCTCATCGCACCAACCTTCACTCACGCGGGGAGCTCGGTTTCCGGCAAGGCAAAAGCCTTTTTCATGAGTATGGCGGGATTCCCCCTCCACAGCAGGTGGACAAGCGAGGAATACCTGCGTTTCCTGCGTCAAAACGGCTGGGCGGTGCAGAAAAGCGCGGTGCTGAAGGCCTCGTTCCCGTTGACCTATGCGGAATGCACAAAATCGGAGGGGCCAGATGTCGTTCTTTGAAAACACCCGCAAGCCCGTGGGCCTCGGCGGAAAACTTATGGTTGGCATGATGAATCTGGGCCACAGCCCTGTGGCGCGGTGGGGACTTCAGTTTCTACGACTTGCGCCAAACGCCAAGGTGCTGGATTGCGGCTGCGGCGGCGGGGCGAACATAAAACGGCTGCTGAAAAAATGCCCGCATGGCGTCGTCAAGGGCATCGACTATTCGCCCGTCAGCGTGGAGAAGGCTAGAAAGCTCAACCGAACTGCAATTCGGGAGGGGCGTTGCGCCGTTCTGCAAGGCAGTGTGGCGGATATGGTGTTTGAGGATAGCCACTTCGATGCCGTCACGGCCTTTGAGACCGTCTATTTTTGGCCTGATTTGCCCCGATGCTTCCGTGAGGTCTGGCGGACGCTGAAGCCAGGCGGGACAATTCTTAT
This sequence comes from uncultured Collinsella sp., assembly GCA_934617135.1. Classification (GTDB taxonomy): domain Bacteria; phylum Actinomycetota; class Coriobacteriia; order Coriobacteriales; family Coriobacteriaceae; genus Collinsella. The sequence goes on from CAKTUC010000062.1 coordinate 6,663, forward strand.
CTGCAACGAGAGCAATGGCGATACGGACAAGGACGAGAGGTGGACGCAGATCATCAGCGGCATGGCCATCTACAAGGGCATTGAATTACAGGCGTGTCTGGAGCAGGCGGGTTTTCACGAGGTGCAGATACGCAAAAAGAAAAAGTGGCTCTGCGTCACGGCGCGGAAGTAAGGGCATCAAGCACGGGTATTTTTGCATCCATCCTGCACATGGCGATAGGCATGACGGTCATAGCGGCTGTGCTGGCGGCAATTGTGACAGTTTTTATTCACTGAGGAAAAAACCTATGAAATGTAAAATTGAGAAAAACACCGTTCAGGAGACGCTGATCCTCCCGCTGTATTCCCGGAAGCTGTGTACGGAGCTGTACCCGAACCTTTATAGGGATGAAAC
>CAKTUC010000063.1 GCA_934617135.1 uncultured Collinsella sp.
GCACCCACGCACTCTGTCCACAGCGCAATCGCAACAGGTCCGCTGCTCCTGCTCCTCTTTTTCCTGATCGGTTGCCTGGTCCCGGGGGTTGCGCTCGCCGTCGATGGAAGCGATGCCCTTAATTTCCGCACCATAAGCGACGATTGTGGCCCCTTTGGTGTCGGCAGATACGAGGCACAAGACACCTCGATTTCGTACTGCATGAACCAAGAATATCCCGGCCCTAGCAAACCGGGAGGAGCATGGCGCACATATAACCAGGGCTGGACGTGGCTCGATGACGAATTTGCCGCCATCGTCTGCCATGGATACCCCTCCAGCACGTCCTTTGGCGGCCACAACCTGTCACCCGATCTTGCCCGCGCCGCCACCCAAATTGCCGTGTGGATGCTCAATGGAACCACGCGCCCCGATGGCACCTATTCGTATACGAACAGTAAGGGCGTTGCCCGAAGCGGCAGGTTTTACGAAAACGCCGAGGCGGTAGCGGCGGCACGCTGGCTCTACGACAGCGCCAAGTCCGGGGCCATTAAGGCTGCACCGCATCGGGCCAGGCGTTATCACGGTCCGGTCTCGGGCGAGGGCCGACATCAGGACATGCTCTATGTTCTGCCCGCCGTCTCCGTATCATTCCAAAAACAATCGTCTAACGCCACCATCACCGCCGGAAATGACACCTACAAGCTCAGCGGCGCGACCTTCGATATCTTTGAGAGTGCGGGTGGCGCACGCGTCGGCACCATTCAGATGGATGACAACGGTCGCGCACAGGCGACACTTCTGCCCAATACGGCATATTACCTGGTCGAAACCAAAGCCCCGGCAGGCTATATCCCTCGGGGCGACCGCATAGCCTTCACCACCTCGGACAGCGGCGGGCATGTCACCATCGATGAGCAGCCCGGCACCATCACTTTGCGCATTGTAAAGATCGATGCCGCCACGAATGCCGGTCCCCAAGTTGGAGCATCGCTTGCGGGTGCAGAGTTCACCTGCGTCTCGCAATCAACTCCCGGCTGGACTCGCACCCTTACGACCGACGAAAACGGGCGGGCGACCCTCAACGACGTCCCTCTGGGTTCCTTTACCATCTACGAATCGAAAGCGCCCGAGGGCTATCTGATTTCAAATGACAGCTGGAGCTACACCGTCGGCGCCGATCAGATCGGCGATACGGGCGTCGTTGAACTCGAGAGTCGTATTCCCAACATTCCCATCGCCTTTGACCTTGAGATCTCGAAGTTTAAGGACCGCGGCGATAACAACGGGTCCGGTATTGAACAGCCGGCGGAAGGCGTCGTCTTTGAGGTCATCAGCAATAGCTCCCAGCAAGCCATTGGCACGTTGACCACAAACGTTTACGGCTTTGCATCCACCAAAGACCGGGCAGATGCATGGTTTGGCGCTGGCGCGCGCGTGAGCGGCGTCCATGGCGCCATTCCCTACGATCGTGCGGGCTACACTGTTCGTGAAGTTGCAGAAACGGTCCCCGAGGGATTTAAGCAAGCAGGTGATTGGACCGTCACGGTGGAGCAGATCGCAGACGGTGCCGAACTTCAGTACATCATCGATAACCATGCCCTATCGACGCATCTCCAAATCGTAAAACGTGATGCCCAGACCGGTGGCACCGTACCGCTCGCCGGCTTTACGTTCCAGCTGCTCGATAACCACCACGAACCTGTCTCGCAAACATGCTGGTATCCGGCCCACCATGTTATGAACACCTTCACAACCGATGCAGCCGGCGCCGTCACGCTGCCCGAATCACTTAACCCCGGAACGTATTACGTTCGCGAGGCCGCGGCAAAGGAGCCGTATCTGCGCGGAGAAGATCTGGAGATAACGATTCCCGCCGACAAAAATCTAACACCGGTCGCCGTTGCCTCGTTTTACGACGATGCCGCAACCGGAAGCATCGAAATCGTCAAGACGGATGCCGTAGATGGGCACGCCCTCGCTGGGGCCACATTTGACATCCGCGCCGTCGGCGATATCGTGCGACCCGACGGCAGTATCGTCGCCCTGGATGGCGAAACCGTCGTCGCCGTTACAACCGACGAACGGGGATATGCGCGAGCCGACCATCTTTCACTGGGATGCGGCACTGCCACCTACGAGGTCGTCGAGACACAAGCGCCCGAAGGTTATCTGCTCAACCCGACCCCACATACTGTGAAGTTGTCGTACGCTGACCAGCAAACGCCCGTGATCGAAGTGCACGTTGACGTTTCCAACGACTACACCAAGATCGATGTCTCCAAAGTCGACGCGTGCGGAGGTCAGGAAGTGACAGGTGCCGAGCTTGTCCTCTGCGACTCCAATGGCAACGAAATCGATTCTTGGACTTCATCCGGCAAACCGCATCACATTGAGCACCTTTCACCCGGCACCTACACCCTACGCGAAACGATGTCCCCACGCACGTACGACCTCGCCGAAGATATGACGTTTGAAGTCAAGGCCACGGGGGAAGTTCAAACCGTAGCCATGAAGGATGCACCCATCGAGATCAGAGGACGCATCGATAAACGCCAAGAGATTGCACAGCCAGTCACAAGCAAACTCGTCGCCAACGGCGATGGGAAAAACCGAGCCAAAACGCAGCCCGATACGCAAGGCACTTTCTCTTATACCATCGACACCAGAAATGAGTCGAGCACCTGGGTCGACGAGTTTACCGTAACCGACGATCTTGAATGCGCCAAAGATGGCGCAGCAAAGCTCGTTGCCGTTGAAACCCCTCTTGCGGTCGGCGATCTCAACGGGCTATGCAATGTGTGGTATCGAACATCTTTGGCGGGAACAGGCGATACAGACCAGCAGGTCAATGCAACGCTTGACGACGGGCACAGCAATCCGTGGCTCGAAACGGACGAGGTTACAAAGCTACTGAGCGACGACGCGCGTCTCGTCGATTACGCCGGGTGGCACCTATGGAAAGCCGACGTCTCGACGACAGAGTCCGTCACGCTCGAAACGAAAGAGCTTGATCTTGCGGACGGCATCAGCATCACGGGCATTCGATTTGAATACGGTGCGGTAGCCGCCGACTTTACAACCAGAAGCGAGGCGGGCTCTTGGACCCGGGATGACCTTAAAGACGAACACGACGATCTTGACGATGCCAAGGCAGTCCTTAGCCCGGATGCCCGGGGTGCAGTCGTACATATGCAGGCAACGCCGTCCTATACGCCCCAAACCGCACTCACCAACAGCGCACGTGTCGATCTTTGCCGCAACGGCGGCGGCGATAAGCTCGAGGCACATGATGAGGACCGCGTTATCCAACGATGCGCTCTACCCCAGGACCTGCCGGCAACGGGATCTGTTCCCATCGCCGCATGCATCACCGCGCTCCTAACCTCGGGCGCTGCAGCCATATGGTTCGCTCGCCTTGGGTCGTTCCCAAAGAAGCGCTAGCACGATGAAAAAGCGGGCGAGCCAGTCTCCCGGCTCGCCCGCTTTAGGCATAGACGATGGATCGGCTATTCAGCAGATGACGACCCGCCATCGATAGCCGCCTGATCGGACTCGGAGATACCGTCGGCACCCAAGCTTTGCTCTTGCTCCACCTCTTCGTTCATCGTTGTCTCGGGCGTCGAGCCCTTAACGCCAACGACATACGCAGCCCCAAAACCCAGTGCGATAGCGATCAGGGTCAAGATCAGATAGATGGGCCAATGGCGCTTGATGTACGAAAACACGCTGACTCCTTAGCGGGTCTGTCTACGAACGACGAATGACCTCAGTCACGACCTCGGACACCGTGGCGATATTGGTCGGATTGACGTTGTACGGCAGGTCATCCTCGGTGCGAGCACAGGCAAGGCGCGGGCCGTCCACGCCGGCGATCGTAAGGGCGCGGCGGCTCGCCTCGAGCGCTGCGGACGCATCGGTCTTGGCATAGGGCATCTCGAACGCGCCACAATCGACATGGAACGACTTACAAACCTTGTTGACAAGATTCATGATGCGACGATCGCCCTTGAACAGCTGCTGCTCGCCCTCGACCGTTACCACCGACAGCCTGCCGGCACCGACAGACTCGAGGTTGATGAAGAACACACCGCGGAGCTTGTCACGATGCGAGGCCAAAAACGCCCTCATGCCGGCGCCGTCGCAATCGGACGCGCCCGTAGCGACAAACCAGATATCGTGGCCGAGCAGCTCATCGTCACCCATGGAGGCAACGGCCGAGAGCATATCTTCGGCAGAAGCGCCGTCGGAGGAGGTGGCGCCGCCCTTCCAGCCATCGTCGTCGTCCTCGAAGTTATCCCACGAGCCGATGCCACGGCCAGACTTCTTGGCATCGTAATCGTCCTCGACGCCCAGCCAGTCGCTCATGCTGTCCTGCTCGTTCTTCTTTTTGCGACCGAACAGGCCACCCAGGCCGCGCTTCTGCGGCTTGGTGCCCGTCGAAGCGGGGGCCGAGATGGTCTCGAGCGGCTGCGCGCCCGAAGCGATGGACATGGGGGCCGCAACCGGTGCCGACGTGGGCTCGGGACCCTGCGCCGTCGCAAAGGGATCGTTTGCCCGAGACGAAGGATCGGGAAGATCGAACAGTGACGTGCGAGACGCGACGTTAGCCTGCTGCATCGAAGGCAGCGACGGATCGGGGACCGAGGCCAGCGGCGATGAAGAGGGCACGGGCGCAGAAGCCGGATCGGGGATATTCATCTGCGGGCGCGGCGGCACCTGAGACGAAATTTGCGCCATGAGGGAGTCAACCGTCTCGTCCTGCGTGGGGGCGACATTGGCTACCGTGGCACCGGGATCGCTCGGTGCGGGCATGGTAAAGATCTGTGTAGAGTAAGGCCTGGACTCATCCGTCTTGGGAGCCTCGTCAACCGCAGGGGGCTCCTGCTCAACAGCGGGCGCCTCGACCTGCTCGGGCGCTCCTGCCTCAATGGAATCGGCCTGATCGGCAACCGCGTCATCGGCAGTAACCGCTGCGTCCTGAGCCTCATCGGAGGTGGGAAGGGGCTCGGCAATTGCGGTGCCCTGCTTCTCGAACGTCATCGTGGCATCGAACGACATGGTGCCGTCAACCGGCTGCTGCGCCTCGAAGGAGGTCGTAGCGTCGGCGATATCGGCGGGTGCCGGCTGCTCGGCCTCGGTCTGCTCAAACTCCTGGGCCGCACGCTCACGCTCGGCTTCGGCGGCTTGCTGCTGGGCGATGGCCTCCTGCTCGGCGGCCTCGCGGGCAGCGGCGCGCTTTTCCTCAAAGTCATCAACGAACTTCTTGCCCTTCGCAAGGGCACCCTTAAAGAAGCTAGAAGCGCTGGCACCAATCGAGGAGAACGCGGAAGCAATATCGGCATGAGGTGTTGTCGAGGGAATCTCGGCCGAAAAATCGGTGTCGCTCTCGTAGGACACGCGCTGAGGATACTCGTCGTAGTCTTCGTCAGCAGCATCGGTCTCAACCTGTGCCGGGGCGGCGGGTGCCAGAATATCCAGGCCGGCTGCGGGGTCGAGCGCAGGCTTTGCATCGAACTCAACGACAGCAGAAGGAGCGGCGACCGGCTCGGCGGGAGCAGCAGCCGTATTGGACACAGGCGCAGGCTCTTGCGCAACGGGAACAGGCTCCGGCTCAAACGTCGGCTCCTCGCCCTCTTCGTAATCGAGCGTGCAGGACTCGGGAAGCATGCCGAGCGCACGGATGGCATCCGAACCAAAGCGGATGTTGCCGGCGGCATTGCGATAGAGCTTGGGCTCGGGCTCGGCAACCTCGACCACCGCGGGCTCTTCCGCCGGCTCGGCAGCGGGCTCCTCCTCGGTGGACGCTTCGACCTGAGCGGTCTGGTCTTGAGCTTCGGGCGCGATGACGCCGATCAGCGTCTCGTCTGCAGAGGCACCCTCAAAACCATCGATCTGCTCATCAAAAGCCTCGTCCTGCTCAGCCGTATCGACAGTCGGCACCGGCTGGCCAAACTCGTCCTCGTCGTAGGAGGGCTCCTCATATTCAATGGTGTTGCCGTAGTCGTTTTGCTGCTGGGCCGCGGCATATTCCGCTGCAGCACGCGCCATCTCCTCGGCACGACGCTTCTGCTCACCAAAATAGGTATCAAACGGAATGTCGTCGGGGAACTCGTTTTCACCCTGATAAGGGGCTACGTTGTCCATGACACCGAGCATGGCGGCAACAGAGGATTTGTTGCACACCGCACCAGACGTGTAAGGGAGCACAAAACGATTGGAGATGATATTGGCTGCGTTGGCCAGCGCCACAAGGGAAGCCAGGATCGCGACAATCCACAGCAGTACCTTGAGCGCACCGGGGAGCGGCAGGATGCGCAGGATGGCAACGGCCGCGGGCGCAACCGTGGCAATGGGCAGGAGCTTGGCGATAAGCGCGCGGTACGGAGCATAGGGCTCGCGAGCGAGGAGCTCGGCACGGGGAGAATCGTAGTGCGCCACGACGACGACCGGACGGTTGCGCGGAGACGCGAGCGGACCCGAAGCCTTGTGGTAGGCGATGACGTTTTGGCTCACGCCCATCTTGCCCAAGCGCGAAACCACAGGATGGCCTGTGCGCTCGAGCACGTAGAGCACGGCTCCGACAATGGCCAGCAAGGTGCCGACCAGGCCGATGCCACCGCCGATGCCCATCAGCAGGGCGCCGGCAAACGCCAGAATACCGGTAACGGCAAATGCCAACCTGCTGGGCGCGGGAGCATTAAATTCCTGCACCTCGGGGTCAAAGCCGTGGTTGCGGAAAATCTGAGCGATATCCTCGGCAGCCAGGCGCTCTTCTTCACTGCACGCCGGCGTAATGCCAGTGTTCTGCAGCAGGTGGTTAATATAGTTCTGGGTGTTCGCCATGTGCGCTCCACATCCATAATCCGACAAATAGGCCCAATGCATGCACATTAGAACCGTATATAGTCGAAAGTATACCCCGAGCGAGCGCAAACGACCGAATTCGGGCCATCTTAACGCC
>CAKTUC010000064.1 GCA_934617135.1 uncultured Collinsella sp.
TGTTTGCTGCTCTACAGTCCTGGCTCGCACGAAGAGCACATTAAGTGCTCTTCGGCTCGTGCGGAACTCGCGACAAACACAACCAAGCCCCACCGGGCAACCTACCAACCAGATTCTTTTCAGCCCAGGCCCCTGTGTACCGCGCGTCGAAGATCTTCAAATTCAAACTGTCTGACAATCGATTCTTATAGCAGAGGCCCCTTGGCCTTTAGTTTGATACAAGTTCCGCACGAGCCGGAAAGCACTTAATGTGCTTTCCGTGCGAGCAGGACTGTTCGCAGTAGCAAACTAAAGGCCAAGGGGCCCAGTCAACCTATCAGCAGCGATTACTCAGCAGCTAGTTGAATTTGAAGATCTTTGAGGCAAGATGGTATAGGCCGAGTGTGGTTTTGTCTCCGGCCCGTCCATGCAGGTTGGTAAAGAATCCAACCACGCCGTAGCGAGCGCGACGATACATGCGCTCGTCGTACTCCTTCAGGTCCTTCCACAGCGTCTTCAGGCGCTCATCGGCACAATCTTCCTCGGAAAGCTTGGTGAGCACCGAGCAAATCGCCATCATCATGGTGAAGTAGCCCATCATGTACGAACGCAGACGCGAAGACTCAACGTCCTGGTACAGGTGGAACGATTCCATCATGATACGCGTTACGCGGAACTGCTGACCCAGGCGCTTGACCATCGTGGCCTCATTGACGCTCTGGCCCTCGCGACCGATAAAGTAGCGATAGAGGTCGATGTCGGCGTAGTACATGGTCTTGCAGCGCGGCAGCGGTACGTATGCGTAGATATTATCTACGTAGAACGTGTGCGCCGGCATAGGCAGATTGGACTCGCGCAGTACGTCGGTGCGATAGCACAGGCTGTGCATAAGCAGGTTCTGATCGGGACGGAAGTGCCCGATCTGGTCCCAAGAGAAAATCTTTTTGCGCGGCAGGGCAAACTTGTAGCCAATAGCGGTATGTGTGCCCTCGTAAACCTTCTCGTACACGTAGTTCGAGATAAACAGGTCGACGCGCTGGTCGCGCTCCTCAAAGCCACGCAGAATCGACAGCATAGTCGAAAGCGCCGCACCGTCGAGCCAGTCGTCCGAGTCAACGACCTTGTAATAGGTGCCCTGTGCCTCGCGCAGGCCCGAGAGGACGGCGATACCGTGGCCGCCATTCTCCTGGTGCACCGCGCGGATGATTCCGGGATATCGGGCCTCCCACTCGTCGGCCTTGGCGGCCGTCTCGTCCTTGGAGCCGTCGTCCACCACGATAATCTCGATATCGGTGGCGTAATTGCTCCCCTCCAAGATGGAGGTGATGCAATGGTCCATGTCCTTGGCGGCGTTATACGAGGGAATACCGAATGTTATGACTTTATGCATGGCAGGCGATAATCTCATCCGAAAGATCGAGGGCAGAATTGGTCACGGCATCCATATCGTAGTAACGATACTCGGCCAGACGACCCACCGGGTGGAAGTTCGTCAGGTTCTGGACACGCTCAAGATAGCGCTCGTAGAGCTCACGGTTCTCGGGCTCCAGGATAGCGTAGTACGGCGTCTCGCCCGAGCCGGGCGTATAGGCCTTGGAGTACTCCTTCATGATGGTGGTCTTGCCGGGCAAAACCTGACCGGTCATGTTCTTGAACTCGGTGATGCGCGTATAGTCCTCGCTCGTGGTGTAGTTGACGGTGCCCACGGGCTGGAACTGGTCCATATCGAGCGTCTCGAACTTCATATCGAGCGTGCGGTACGGCAGCGCGCCCAGGTCAAGGTTGAACAGCTCGTCGAGTGGACCAGTGTAGACGATCTCGCCACCATAGACCTTGCCGTCGATCTTGACGGTGGTCTCGTCGATTTCAAAGAGGTCACGGGCGTCTACGTCACAGAATACGTCGATCAGATCGTGATCGAGCATATGCTCGAACAGCGCGGTGTAGCCGTCCTGCGGCATACCCTGGAAAGGAGCCTGCGGGAAATAGCGATCGTCATCGCCCACAAAGACGGGAACACGGCCGGTGATCGAGGGGTCGATCTGGTCGGGCGTCTGGCCCCACTGCTTCATGGTGTAATGCAAAAAGACGTTCTCATAGACATAATCGGCGACCTCGGCTAGATCCGGGTCGTTCTTCTTGCGCAGCTCCATAATGGGCACCTTGACGTCCTTGCCAAAGGTCTCCACGAGCTTTTGGTACAGTTCCTCGCCGCGCTCATCGCCAAAGGCAAGCTTAAGGCTCGCATGGTTAAAGGGCACGGGCATAAGGGTACCGTTGATGTTGGCGAGCACCTTGTGCTGGTAGTCCGTCCACTTGGTAAAGCGCGACAGGAAGTTATGGACGCGCTCGTTAAAAGTGTGATAGATGTGCGGACCGTACTCGTGGACCAGGATTCCGGCCTCGTCAGTGCAGTCGAAGGCATTACCCGCGATGTGGCCGCGACGCTCCAAAACGGCAACACGATAGCCGATGGTTTCGGCAAGACGGCGGGCGCAAACGGCACCGGCATAACCGGCGCCGACGACGATCATGTCATACGCACCGGCATTAAAGCCTTCAGGCAGGCCTGAGGTAATCTGCATCGATACTCCTTGTCAAAAGCCACACGCTTTTTAACTGGGCTTTTTCTCGAACATACGTCGAGACATTTTTATCAGAGCGATTATAGCGCTAATGCGTCCTATAATGAGCTTGCCACACAAGGAAAGCTCAAGCACCGCGGCGAACATAATTGAAAGGTAAACCCGCTAGCAGCGGGTTTATTCGTGTACAGCCGAGGGCCTGGAGCTTAGCAAAACGCTTGTAAGGAGTAACATGAGCGATTTCCTAAACCGTATGAAGTCTGCCGCCAAGGCCGACCTTAAGACCATCGTCCTGCCCGAGGGCGAGGATCCGCGCACCATCGTCGCGGCCAACAAGATCATCGAGGAAGGCCTGGCCAACATCGTCATCCTGGGCGATCCCAACGAGATCAACGTTCCCGGCGCCACCGTCATCGACCCGCGCAACGCCGAGAAGCACGAGGAGTACGCGCAGAAGTTTGCCGAGCTCCGCGCCAAGAAGGGCGTTACCATCGAGCAGGCTCGCGCCCAGGTGATGGACGCCACCTACTTTGGCACCATGATGGTCAAGATGGGCGACGCCGACGGCCTAGTCTCCGGCGCCTGCCACTCCACCGCCGACACCCTGCGTCCCGCGCTGCAGATCCTCAAGACCGCTCCGGGCACCAAGCTGGTCTCGGCCTTCTTCGTGATGTGCACCGACACCCCGCAGTTTGGCACCGACGGCACGCTGATCTTTGCCGACTGCGGCCTTAACATCAACCCGTCCTCTGACGAGCTCTCCGAGATCGCCATCGCCTCTGCCCACTCCTGGTCCACCTTCATGGGCAATGTTGAGCCGCACGTGGCCATGCTCTCCTACTCCACCATGGGCTCCGCTGGCGGCGAGGTCGCCAAGAAGGTCCAGGAGGCCGTGAAGTTCTGCCAGGAGAAGGCTCCCGAGCTCGCCATCGACGGCGACCTGCAGCTCGACGCCGCTATCGTCCCCACCGTCGCCCAGCTCAAGGCTCCCGGCTCCTCCGTTGCCGGTAAGGCCAACGTGCTCGTGTTCCCCGACCTCGAGGCCGGCAACATCGGCTACAAGCTGGTCCAGCGCTTCGCCGGTGCCGACGCCTACGGCCCCATCCTGCAGGGCATTGCCAAGCCGGTCAACGACCTGTCGCGCGGCTGCTCTGCCGACGACATCGTGGGTGTCGTAGCCATCACCGCCGTCCAGGCTCAGATGGCTGAGTAGCGGACGTATCCCCTCGGGTCCCTACAGGGTAAAGCTCTGAAAACGTCCTCGGACATGTCGGAAGCCCCCGCTGCGCACTTCGTGCGGCGGGGGCTTCCTCCGTCCTGCGGGATGTTTTCAGAGCTTTACCCTGCAGGGACCCTACCGCTACATGGCATTCAGGGAATCTGGAGTGGACAGCGGCTTGGCTACGAGCTGGGGCTGAAAATCCGAATGATCGGGTGCCACTGCTGGAAGCGCGAGCGTTACTGGTGATGATAACTTTGGGATTGAGGTTTCCGCCCGGTAGCAAAAAGGCCTCCGGAGCTATTGCTCTGGAGGCCTTTCGTTCAATTGCAAACAGGCGCGTTAGTTGTTCTTAGTAAGGCGCTCGACGTCGTGGGCGATCATGTATTCCTCGTCGGTGGGGATGACCATGACCGTGACGGAAGAGCCGGCGGCGCTGATGACCTGCGGACCGTTGCCCACGGCCTCGCGGTTCTTGTTGTTGTCGATGCGCACGCCCAGCCACTCAAAGCAGTCGCAGAAGGCCTTGCGGATCGACCAGTCATTCTCGCCGATGCCGGCGGTAAAGGTAATGGTGTCCACGCCCGCCATGGAGGCAATCATGGAACCGGCCTGCTGCATGGCCTTGTATGCAAACATATCGAAGGCGAGCAGGCAGCGCTCGTCACCCTCAGAGGCGCGCGTACGGATGTCGCGGGCATCGTTGGAGATACCCGAGATGGCAAGCAGACCGGACTGCTTGTTCATCATGTCATCGACTTCCTGGTAGCTGTAGCCACCCTCGCGCTGCAGGTAGCACACGGTAGCCGGGTCGATGGAGCCGCAGCGGGTACCCATCATCAGGCCGTCAAGCGGCGTGAGGCCCATCGTGGTATCGCGGCACACACCGTCCTCGATAGCGGCAAGCGAGGCGCCGTTGCCCAAATGGCACGAGAGCAGGCGGTGGCAGCGCGAGCCCAGGATTTCTTTGGCCATCATCCACTCGTAGCGGTGGCTCGTACCGTGGGCGCCGTACTTGCGCACGTGGTACTTGTCGCACACGTCCTTGGGCAGGGCATAGGTGTAGGCGACCTCGGGCATGGTCATGTGGAACGAGGTGTCGAAGACGGCCACGTTGGGCAGTTCCGGATACTTCTCGCGGCAATATTCGATTGCCGCGGCCTCGCCGTAATTGTGCAGCGGGGCGAGCGGGGCCACCTCAAGGATCTTAGCCATGACCTCATCGTCGACGACCGCGGAATCATCGAAGTGCCAGCCACCCTGAACGATACGGTGGCCGATGCCATCGATCGTAAAGTCGGTCTTCTCGAGCTCCTCGAGCACGCGCGCAATGGCGCAGCGATGATCGGGGAAGGGAATCTCCTCGGTCTGCTTGGCACCACCGTTCTCGGAGTGGCCAAAGATGCCCATTTCCGAGCCGATACGCTCGCAGTTACCCCTGGCGAAAACCTCGCGGGTATCGGTGTCCAAAAGCTGATATTTAAGGCTCGAGCTGCCGGCGTTGACAACAAGTACGTTCATGAGACTCCTTCGTGATTACAGTACGGTCGGCAAACCTATAAGGCGGCCGTACCCTTAATAAGAAGTTATCAGAATCCAATAAATATCTATTAAACTCTTCGCCCAAAGCGCATAAAAGGGGGCTGAACGGCACAAGGCCATCCAGTCCCCTCCCCTTGCATCAATTACTTGCCGTTGACGATGCGCTCGACATCGGAAGCGATCATGAACTCCTCGTCCGTGGGGATGACGAAGATCTTGACCTTGGAATCCTTGGCGGACAGGCACCAGGCGCCATCGCCACGCAGAGCGTTGCGAGCGTGATCCATCTTGACGCCCATAAAGGCCAGACGGTCGGCCACACCGGCGCGGACAGCCGGAGCGTGCTCGCCAATACCGGCAGTAAAGACGAGCGTATCCATGCCGCACATGGAGGTTGCCATCTCGGCGGCCTTGGCGGCAATCTTGTAGACGAACATATCGAAGGCGAGTTGAGCCTCAGGATCGCCAGCAGCGGCGAGCTCCTCGACGTTGCGGCAGTCGTTGGTCTTGCCACCGGTCACGGCCATGAGGCCGGACTTCTTGTTCATCATCTCGTCAACTTCGTCGAAGGTGTAGCCGCCCTCGCGCTGCAGATAGCACACGGTAGCCGGGTCGATGGAGCCGCAACGGGTACCCATCATGACGCCGTCGAGCGGGGTGAGGCCCATGGTGGTGTCCATGCACTTGCCGTCCTCGATAGCGCACAGGGAAGCGCCGGAGCCAATGTGGCACACAACGACCTTGCGAGCCTCGCCGTTGGTCATCTCGGCAACCTTCTTGGAGATGTAGCGGTAGCTGGTGCCGTGAGCGCCGTACTTACGGATGTGCAGCTTGTCGCAGACATCCTTGGGCAGGGCGTAGGTTTTGGCGACCTCGGGCATGTTGAAGTGGAAGGCGGTGTCGTAGACCGTGACGTTGGGCAGGTCGGGATACTGCTCCAGGCAGAACTCGATAACGTTGGCCTCGGGGTTGTTGTGCAGCGGAGCGAGCGGGGCAACCTCGCGGATCTTGGCGAGAACGTCCTCGTCGACGAGGGAGGAATCGCCAAAGTACCAACCGCCCTGAACGATGCGGTGGCCGATGCCCTCGATCTTGACGCCGTTGGCCTCGAGGTCCTTCAGGACGACCTCGATGGCGACCTTGTGGTCGGGGAACTCGATGTTCTCGGTCACCTTCTTGGAGCCGTTGGCAGCGTGGGTGAAGGTACCGCCGGTAAAGCAGACGCGCTCGCAGGAGCCCTTTGCGGACACCTTGTGGGACTTGGTATCGATGACCTGATACTTAAGGGTCGAAGATCCTGCGTTGACGACCAGAACGTTCATGTGTCTCCCTACTAACAGGCGGTGTGGCGCCGCCAGGTTACATACG
>CAKTUC010000065.1 GCA_934617135.1 uncultured Collinsella sp.
GCGCCTTTAGACGCGAGCCCGGGGCCCGTGGGTTATACCCTAAGAGCAAACCACCCTTTTTAAGGGTGGTTCTGATTGCGGAACTCGCGACAAACTTAATGCCCGGCCCGCCGGGGCCACGCGCCATTTTGTAGATGGCGGCTCGCTTTTCGGAACTGGGCTGATATTTTTTAGATGTAAGGCGCTCTTGGTCGTTATGGGCTTGGGGCGCCACTCTTTTGTGGCATTTGGGGACGTTCCTTTAGTGCCGGCACTTTAGGAACGTCCCCAAATGCCGGTTTGGCTGGATTCCGCGTCCGCCTTCTCGGCGGCCGCGTGCCGCTGCGTCGCTTCGCTCCTTGCGTGCTGCGCTGGAAAACGCTTCGCGTTTCCTCGGCTCCGCACCCTTGCGGGTTTGAATCCCTCAGCTTGCCCACAAGAAAGCGCCCTGGGCCGTTATGGGCTCAGGGCGCTCAGTTTTAATGGCTGGGACGGAGGGATTCGAACCCCCAACAGCCGGCACCAAAAACCGGAGTTCTACCGTTGAACTACGTCCCAGTATGGGTGTTGCACAAAAGCAACTCGTTTAGTTTACCTAATCTGCGAGGGCATCGCAAACGCCATCGAGCAGGCGTACCGCGAGCGTCTGGGCGTCGCTGGCGGTGAAGGTTCCGTTGTAGCGCGTCATGCCGGTGAGCTCAATGCGGATGCGCGCGGGCTTTTGCTGTGCGGCGACATTGGCGGTACGGATGCGCTGGGCCAGGTTGTGGCACTCGGCGAGGGCAATCGTGGCGCGCGGAGCGGCGTCGGCGGGTAGCTCGTCGCTTGCGATCTCGAGCACCAGGTCGACATCGGTCGGAACCTCGGAGTCGCAAAGCATCATACCGCTGCTGTCGGTCGTCGCCGTGGCGATGTTCCACATGCGCGATGCAACACTGCGCGCGATAGGATCCTCGCCGATGACGGCAATCTGGAAACGCTCGAGTACGTTGGCCGCGCGGGCAAAGCCGATGCGCGATTCGGCCTCGGTCACCGAAGGTTTACCTTCCCACACGTGGTGCAGGCGGTTGATGTAGGCGTAGGTATCCTGGAAAGCCATACCATCGGCAAACAGACCGACGTTTTCCTGGAACTGCTGAAGGGCCGCCTCGGTGTGAGGGCCAAAGTAGCCATCGTCCTCGCCGCAGGCAAAGCCCAAAACGTTGAGTGCCTTCTGCAGGGCCTGCACGTCGGCGCCATGGAAATTGGGCATGCGCAGATAGAGGGTGCGGTCGCCCAGCTTATACGAGGCGTCGACCAGGGCGCTCCAACAGGGGATATCGACGGCACAGCCTGCGGCAAGGCCGCTATCGAGCCTAAAGGTGCCAACAGCCTGTTCGGTGGTGGTGCCAAAGCGCTTGTCGGCAACCTCGGTGTCATCGATTGTATAGCCGAGCTGCAGAAGGCGGGACTGGACGTCCTCGACGGCTGCTCCCTGCATGCCCGTTGTAATAGGTTCCATGAACGAACCCCTTTCGGCGTACCATTCGTACTATTTGAGCGTGTGTCGGATAGACAACGCAAAGGGATGCATAAACATGCACTCAACAGTGTAGCAAGTTGTACCCAAATACGCTGCTGACAGGTTTTATAACCCCCGCTAGTTAAGGCGCTCCACAAAGAAATCTGCCATGGAGAGGAACAGTTCACGTGCATGCGGGTCGAGCGAAACGTCCTCGATGGCCGCTTTGGCCTTGGCGGTCAGGTCGAGCGCATAAGTGTGGGCGTAATTGATAGAGCCGGACTCCTGGAAGATCTCCACGGCGCGTGCGAGTTGCGCGGGGTCCTCGGTGCCCGAGGAAAGGATCGCTTCAATCTCGTCGTGATAGCGCTCATCAGACAGGGCGTGCACGGCAACGAGCGTGCGCTTACCCTCGGTGATGTCGGTGCGGAAGTCCTTGTTGGCGGCCTCCTTGGTGCCGATCAAGTTGAGCAGGTCGTCTTGAATTTGGAAGGCAAGGCCCGTGTGCAGGCCAAAGGCGCGCAGCGCCTCAATTTGCTCCTCGCTGCCTCCGCCAATGATGGCTCCGGTGGCAAGCGGCGTGGCTCCGCTGTAGTACGCGGTCTTGTGCGTCGCCATGTCCAGGTAGTCATCAACCGAGATATCAAAGCGCCCGTCACGGACCCAACCCAGGTCGAGCGCTTGACCCTCGATGGTGCGGACGATCATCTCGGTGAGCTCGTGGAGCACGCGGAGTTTTACGTTGGGCTCGAGCGTGGGGTCGTCGAGAACCGTCTTGGTGACCATGGTAAGTGCCAGGTCGCCGCAGTTGATGGCAAGCCCCGTGCCCTCGGTGAGGTGCATGCAGGGCTTGCCGCGGCGCAGCTGTCCGTTGTCGGCGATGTCGTCGTGGATGAGCGCACCCGACTGGAAATGCTCGATGGCTGCCGCGGCGCTGCGAGCGCTCTCAAAGCTACCGCCCACTGCAGTTGCGGCGAGCATGCAGATAAGCGGGCGGTGGCGCTTGCCGGCATTGGCGGTAAATGCCGAAAGCGGCGCGTACAGGTAGCGCTCGATGTCGGCAGAGGTCGCCTGTCCGTCAAAGAACGTGGCCAGATAGTCGTTGATCTGGTCAAAGTGCTGGGCTAAAAAGCTGGTAAACGGACTGGACACAGGCTCTCGCATTCTTTCTGAAGGTCGCATTGATGCAATATGCAGACAACATATTGCCACATTGGGGTGCTTGGCGCGGCGGGCGAAGGCAATTGGACTCGCAGGCGTAAAGCGCGGCGGAAGACGACGGCTAGATAAGCCCGAAGTGCTCGAGTGCCGTGACGACGCCGTCGTGATCGATAGAATCGGTCACATAGGCCGCCTTCTCCTTAAGGAAGTCCGGTGCGTTGCCCATGGCGATGCCAACATCGACCGTTTCCATAAGGGCGACGTCGTTGCTCGCATCGCCGATGCCGTACACGGTGCCGTGGTTTGGCCCCAGGGCGCCCAGCACGGCCTGGATGCCGGTTCGCTTGGTGCACTCGCGGGGCGAGATTTCGGTCACCTCGAGCTCGAGTTCGTTAAAGCAGAGCAGCGGCTCGATCCCCTTATCCTGGGCGATGCGATTGGCGAGTGCCGTCGACATGAGAATCTTGTAGGCGCTGTAATGTTTGAGCTTTGTGACGGCATCGCCCACGGTGCGGGCGTATCCGTCGCCATCGGGAGCATCGGCACTCATACGCACGACGCGATCGAGGCCCTCAAAGCGAATCACCTCTCCCGATTGCTCAAGATACGGGGCGAGGCGTTGCAACAAGCCGGGGCTCATGGCCGCATTTCGCACGATGCGCCCGTCGAGTTCGGCGTAGCCTCCTGCCAGGCAAACGACGCCGGACCATGGCAGCTCGAGCAGCTTGGGATGAATGCAGCTGAGGGTGCGTCCCGTGCAGATGAAGGCCATATTGCCGTTGGCGACAAACGTGCGGATGGCCTGCGAGACCGCCTCGTTGGGATAGGGGGACAGATCGCGCTCGTCTTCGGGGAGCTCCTGGGCAAGCCTGGGATCTTGCCAGGCGAGTGTACCATCGATGTCAAAGAAGCAGATATTGCCGTGTGATTGGGCGTTGCTGGTGGTAGGGGAGGACGAGACAGCGGGCCCGGAGCCCGGCTCGAGTCCCATAATCTGGTCAAAGTGTGCTTTGATGCGGGAGACGGAGACGCCTATGATCACCTGAGCGGTCTTGCCCGTGACGATGAGACCCTTGGCACCGGCTGCAACAAAGGCCGCGTTGTCCGCGACGATGGAGGGGTCCACGACCTCGACGCGTAGCCGTGTGGCGCAGTTGGTTGCGCCCACAATATTGGAAACGCCGCCCAAGAGCGCGACGACCTGCTCGGCGAGCAGGTGATCCTGGTTCGATTGGCTGCTGGCTGCGTCATCTTTGCCAGTGTGTTCTATGGCAGCATCGCGTCCCGTCAGGCGAGTGGCCGCCGCGCGATTGGCAACATGGTCCTCTCGGCCCGGGGTCTTAAGGTCAAAAGCCAGGATAAGGCCTCGAAAGCTCAGAAAGAAGATGACGCTAAAGACAAGGCCGATACCGAGCGCCAAAAGATAAGCCCCGGCATGCGTGCGCATGAGCGGAATAAAGTTGAAGGCAGCCATTTCCATGAAGCCACCCGAGAAGATGCCAACGATACCAAAGAAATTCATGGTCATGGCGAGGCAAGACGAGAGGACGGCGTAGAGCAAAAAGAGCCCGGGGTGGGTGAACATAAAGAGAAACTCGAGTGGCTCGGTGACGCCGCAAACCACCGAGGCGATGATGGCGGGAACAAGGATGACCCTGAGGCCGGCGCGGCGTTCGGGCTTTGCGGTGGTGTAGAACGCCGCAGCGATGGCGGGAAGGCCAAAGAGCTTGACCCAGCCGGTGGCGGTAAAACCGGCCCACGGCGCAAGCTCATTAAGGGGGCGCGTGCTATGGGAGAGGATGGGGAGCAAGCTGCTCCACGTGGCGTAGATGCCGTCGTTTATGACCAGGTTGTCGTAGTAGATCGGCATGTAAAGCAGGTGGTGCAGGCCAAATGGCTCGAGTGCACGTTCTAAAAAGACAAAGATGCCCACGCCAAAGGGACCGACGCCTGCAAGCGCGTGACGCAGTGTATCGGTTACATCGTATACGTAGGGTACCGTAACAGCCGAGAAAATAGCGAGGGCGAGCACAGCGAAAAAGCTGATGAGATAGACCAGCGAGGAGCCCGAGAAGGTACCGAGCCAATCGGGAACCTTGGCGTCGTAGAAGCGGTCATGGATCGCAACGACGATGGTCGAGACTGCCAGCGGTCCGATAATGCCGGTGTCGAGCGTCTTGATGCCATCAATGACGGTGATGCCGCTGGCGGGGGTCAAAGACGCCGGGTACTTAAGTCCAAGGTTGTCGCCGCTCAGCTTAATGATCTCGCTCAAGAAGAAACAATAGGCAAAATAGGCCACGAGTGCCTCGAGGCAGCAGCGCGCCGGTTGCTTTTGGGCAAGGCCAATAGGCAGCGCTACGGCAAAAAGGAGCGGAAGGCGTTTAAAGACCGTCCACGAGCCGCGTTGGATGATAGCCCAGAATACGTACCAGGGGGTTCCGTATGTGGCGAGGTCGCCGACGATGTCCACAGTCGTTGCGAGAGCGGAGATGCCGACCATAAGGCCCGATATGGAAAACAGCATGGCGGGCGCGAACATGGCCCCGCCAAAACGTTGGATTTTCTGCAGCATAATATGCCTTCCGGATGCAACATGCTGTGCGAGCAAGAACGTTTAAACAATGAACTCATTGTAGAGGACTGGCTGCTTGCCGCATTGACGGTTTTGACTCGGTCCGATTTGGGTTTCAGGGGAACCGTCGACGGTAAATAATCCGTGCTTTACCGATAATCGGTTTGAACAACTCCAAGAAATGCTATTGTGCCTAGCCATACATATTCATTAGAGGTGAAGTCATGCCAAAAGCGATATACGAAGGAATCTACCGAGAAATACGCTCGCGCATCATTAATGGGACCTATGCGTTCCAGGAGATGCTGCCGACCGAGGCCGAGCTGACCGCGGAATTCGGATGCACCCGAAATACCGTCCGTCGAGCACTTGCCATGCTGGCCGACGAGATGTACGTACAGCCCATTCACGGCAAGGGCGTGCGCGTTATTTGGCTTAAGGGCGAGACCGATATGCTAGGCGCACTCGAGGAAGTCGAGTCGTTTGGCGAGTTTGCAAAGCGCAACAATGCCGTTGCATCGACAGACGTTAAGTCTTTTGAACATCTGGTCTGCACCGAGCAGCTCTCTCGTCGCCTGGGCTTTAAGGTGGGCGAGGAGTTGATTCGCGTGGTGCGCGTCCGTAGCCTTAACGGTAGTGCTCGCCAGGTGGACCACGGCTATTTTCTGGAGTCGATCGCCAAAGGCCTGACGCCCGAGATCGCCGCAAGGTCAATTTACGACTATCTGGAGCACAAACGCGGCGTCAAGGTGATGGCGAGTCGCCGTACGGTGAGTGTCGAGCTCGCCAACGATGAGGACTGCAGCTATCTTGACCTCGGCAAATACAACTGTGTTGCCGTCATGGAGAGCCAGTCGTACACCTCGGACGGCATCTTGTTCGAGGTCACGCATGCCCGCACGCATCCCGAGATTTTCCACTACCGCGTCAACTCCAAGCGATAGCCGGCTAGCTCGCAGCCTGACGAGACTTATGCCCTCAAAGAGAAAACGCCCGGTCAAGCCGATGTCATATCGGTTTGACCGGGCGTTTTGTCTGCATCCAACAACATATAATTGTTTATACAAAACTTGTCAAGCATTAAATTGAAATTACCGTTCACCGAGGTTTTTCTACCGCTCTGGTAATAGTTGTTCAAACAACTAGCGAAATAGCGTATTGTACGAATTAGCAAAAGGGGCTAAGTCCCCAAGCCAATCTCCGAAGGCGGCGGCAAAGGGTGTCGCCACGGTGTGAAAGGGTGGATTGTAATGAAGAACGAAATGAGCAGAAGGCAGTTCCTGGGCTTCGCTGGTTCCGC
>CAKTUC010000066.1 GCA_934617135.1 uncultured Collinsella sp.
TCATAGCTAGCATATGCACATGCAAGCGCCGACTGCATCTTGCGGCCGGCGCTTTTACTACGACAACGACGGTTTACAACGGAAAGGGCTGAGCCATGAAGCTCGCACTTGCACAGATCGATATGCGGCTGGGTGATATTGAGGGTATCTGCGGCCGCATCGAGGACCAGGCGCGCCTGGCCCATGAACGCGGTGCGCGCGTGCTGTGCGTGCCGGCTCCGCTCTTTATGGGAGCCCTGCCCGGCGGCCTGGTGGGCGCTACCGACTTTGAGCACGACATGCTTGCCGGCCTGACCGGCGTCGCTGAGCGTATCCAGGAGCTCGATATGATCTGCATCGTGCCCGCGGCGGTTTCGTTTGAGGGCCAGCCGCTGCTCGACTACATGATGCTCAAGGACGGTCGCGTGGTGCCCGCGCGCGCAAGCATTGCCCTGCAACGTGGCGAGAACAACGACGCGCGTTGGGCGCCGCCGGTGTTCGATGTGGACGGTGTGCGCATTGCGGTGATTTTCGACCTCGACCGCGAGCTCGAGATGCTGCCGACCGGCGTCGACCTCATTGCCTATTTCCAGTTCAACGCATTCGATATGACCAACCGCGAGACCGCCGCCGTTGCTGCCGTGCGCAGCGGAGCCTACCGCAAGATCGCATCCAAGCGCAGCGTGTGGTTTGCCTGCATGGCGCCGGTCGGTGCGTACGACGAGTCGGTGTATACCGGCGGGTCGTTCGTGCTCGATGACTGCGGCCGCGTGGTGGCCCAGGCGCCGTGCTTTGAGGAGAGCCTGCTGGTCCAGGAGATTCAGCGCGGCGTGATGCTCGATGCCTTGGAGGACCACGAGCTGCCCGAGTTTCGCTCCGAGGAGTGGCTGTGGCGAGCGTTGGTGCTCGCCGTTCGCGATAACGCCCGCGCCCACGGCACGTCGCGCGCCGTGGTGGCGCTCGAGGGCGACCTGCCATCGTCTCTGCTGGCGGCGCTTGCCGTCGATGCCCTGGGTCCGCGCAATGTGATTGGCCTGGTGCTGGGACGCAACCGCATCTTTACGCCGGCGCAGGAGGAGGCGGAGGCCGCTCGTTGTGCCGCCGTTCGTGCCATTGCCGAGCGCCTGCACATTCGCACCGTTGAGCGCGATGCGCCGGATGCCGCGCGTGTGCTTGACCGCGACGTGTCGGCGGGCGACGCCGAACGCCTGCGCTCGCGCACGCTGGGACTCATGCTGGAGGATACGGCGCTCGAGCTGGGCGCGATGGCGCTGAGCCCACTGTCCAAAACCGAGTACGCGCTGGCGGCGCCGGCGCTTTGCGGTGGCTACCAGGGCGATTACGCGCCCTTTGGGGATGCGTACTTGTCGACGCTCGAGTTTGTGGCGCGCGTGCGCAACCGTACGTCTGCCGTGGTGCCGCAGGAGCTCGTGACGCTCAATGCGGTGGAGGATTGCATGGAGCGCGTGCTGGCGCAGGCGCTCTCGACGCTTAATGGTCCGGTTGACATGCTCGACCGCGCGGCGCAGCTGCTCGGTGGGCTTGAGCCGGGCGAGGTCGATGGCACGCTCGAGTCGCACGTGGACCGCAATCGTCCTTTCGACGATATCCCGATGGCTACCGGTAAACCCGAGGCATGTTCGCTACTGTTGATGCTCGTGCGCCAGGGCGAGGCCGCCCGCCACCAGCTGCCGACGGCGCCGATTGTTTCGGCGCGTTCGTTTGCCGAGCGTTCCTGGCCGTATATGCTCGCGTGGTCCGATCTGGGGCTTAACGGTAAGGAGCGCATGACGGTTGATTCGCTGGCGCGCGCCGAGGTGCGCCGCTATGCCGACGAGGATTCGAGCGAGCGCATGCGAAACGAGATGATGGGCGTGCTCGGCGAGCTGCTGGGTATTTCGCCCGAGCAGATGGAGGAGCTGCGCTCCGAGGACGGTCAGCGCCGCCTGCACGAGGGCATGAAGAAATTTGAGGGCGAGGTCCAGGACGCCATAGACAAGATGATGGGCGGTCAGGGCGGCCCGCAAGGTGGTTCCCAGGGCATGCCGATGCCTCATCCACCGGTGGATCCGAGGCAGTTTCCGTTCTTCAGCCAGAATTAGGGTATGCGGAAACGTTGCAAGAAGGATTTCCTCGCATGCTTCGTCGACGATCAATCGAATCTTGCTTTAAGCATCTCGGCCTCGTTGTGTTATTCTAGAACAGACGTTCGTGAATGATGCGCGGGGCCTTGCCTTGCGCTTGGCAAAAGGCGAGGGGAGGTTGGCTTGGTTATCTTGGGTATCGACCCCGGTTTGGCCCATACGGGCTGGGGGATTATCGAGGAACGGCGCGGCGAGGTTCGCTGCCGCGCCTACGGTTGCATCGAGACCAGTGCCGGAAGCCCGCTCGCAGTGCGCCTGTCGCACATTGCCCGCGACCTCAAGGACGTCGTCGAGCGCTACCGTCCCGATACCGCTGCCATCGAGAGCATCTACTTTGGCGCCAACGTTCGCTCGGCAATACCTACGGCACACGCCCGCGGCGCCGCGCTCGTGGCGCTTTCGGAGTGCGCACTCGAGATCGGCGAGTACACGCCCATGCAGATCAAGCAGGCAGTGGTGGGCACGGGTGCTGCGGATAAGCGGCAGGTTGCCTACATGGTACGTACGCTCACGCAGCTCGACCACGACCCGCACCCCGACCACGCCGCCGATGCCCTGGCCTGCGCCATCTGCCACGTTAACTTAAGCCGCACCCGCGCCCTCACCGGCGGCGAGTTCTATCAACAGAGAGGAACCGGATACTGATGATCTCCCAGCTCCATGGAACGCTTGTCGAGGCCACGATGAGCTCGGCCGTCGTTGATGTATCGGGCGTGGGCTTTGAGCTCGGTATCTCGGGCAGCACCGCGGCCACGTTGCCGACGCCCGGCGGCGAGGTCCGCCTCTACACGCGCATGCAGGTGCGCGAGGATGCTATGACGCTCTTTGGCTTTGCCTCCAAGGACGAGCGCACGATGTTCGATCGGCTCGTGTCCGTCTCGGGCGTCGGCCCGCGCCTGGCACTCGCCGTGCTTTCCACCTATACCGTGGGACAGCTGTATTCCCTGGTGATGGCCGAGGACGACAAAGGCATGGCCAAGGTGCCCGGCGTGGGCAAAAAGACCGCGCAGCGCCTGATTTTGGAGCTTAAGAGCACCTTCGCCAAGGACAAGGGCTTTGTGCCGGTC
The DNA here is from genome assembly GCA_934617135.1 of uncultured Collinsella sp. Lineage (GTDB taxonomy): Bacteria > Actinomycetota > Coriobacteriia > Coriobacteriales > Coriobacteriaceae > Collinsella. The sequence continues at coordinate 3,191 of CAKTUC010000066.1, forward strand.
GACGTGATTCCCGGACAGGTCGCGATGCCCGTGCCCGCCGCCGTCCCCTCGGCCATCGACGATGCCCGTGCGGCGCTCCTCTCCATGGGCTTTAGCCCGCAGGAGACCGATGTTGCCCTGAGCGGGTATGATGGGCAGGATATGCGTGTCGAGGACCTGCTCGGCGCGGCGCTTAAGCGACTCGGAATGGATGCGTGATGTGGGAAGCCGATGACTCTCAGGACCTGTGGGCGACGCCCGGCAACTCGCCGGCGGCATCCATGGCGCACGGCGAGCGCATGGTGGGCTCGGAGCTGACGCCCGAGGACCTCGATGTCGACCGCACCTTGCGCCCTCAGCGCCTGGATGACTACTGCGGTCAGGAGCACATCAAGCAGAGCCTGCGCGTGTTGATCGAAGCGGCGCAGAGCCGTGGCGAGACGCTCGACCACGTGATCTTCTCGGGTCCTCCGGGCTTGGGTAAGACTACGCTGGCTACGGTTATCGCCAACGAGCTGGGCGCCCAGATTAAGACGACGAGCGGTCCGGCCATCGCGCGTACCGGTGACCTGGCGGCTATCCTTACCAACCTGCAGCCGGGTGACGTGCTGTTTATCGACGAGATCCACCGTCTCAACCGTTCGGTCGAGGAAGTGCTGTATCCCGCGATGGAGGATTTTGCGCTCGATATCGTGATCGGCAAGGGTCCGGCAGCGCGTTCGATTCGCCTGGATATCCCCAAGTTCACGCTGGTAGCGGCCACGACCCGCTCGGGCATGTTGACCGGCCCGCTGCGCGACCGCTTTGGCATTTCGTATCGCCTGGATTACTACACGGTCGAGGAGCTCGCCCAGATCGTGACGCGCTCGGCGACTATCCTGGGCGTGACGATTGACCATCCCAGTGCGCTCGAGATCGGCTCGCGCTCGCGCGGCACGCCGCGTCTTGCCAACCGTCTGCTCAAGCGCGTGCGTGACTATGCGCAGGTGCGCGGCAACGGTCCCATCGAGCTCGATATCTGCCGCCAGGCGCTCGAGTTCTTCGAGATCGATGAGCTTGGCCTGGACTGGATGGACATTCGCATCTTGGAGACGCTTGCCAAGACGTTCTCTGGTCGTGCCGTGGGCCTGACGACGCTTGCCAGTGCGGTGGGCGAGGACCCGGGCACGCTCGAGGATGTCTACGAGCCCTATCTGTTGCAGTGCGGATTGATGATCCGTACGCCGCAGGGCCGTCAGGCAACCCTTCGCACCTTTGAGCATTTGGGGATCGAGCCGACCGTCTAGGGGCCTTTGTGCCGGCGCGTCTGTGGGCTATCGCTGGGCATCGGGTAAACATATCGCCGTTCGTCGGTTACGGGCGTTTTACTATTGCGCGTGCGTGCTATGCTGGATTGGTCTTTTTCTCATCCGGTAACGAAAGGACCGCCCATGCCTACTGACATCGAAATCGCACGTTCTGTTACGCCGCTGCCCATTACCGAGGTGGCCAAGAACGCCGGCGTCGACGTTAAGCATCTGATTCCGTACGGCTTTGACAAGGCAAAGGTCGACTATTCCCTGCTCAACGAGCCAACTGATCACCAGGCCAAGCTTGTCCTCGTGACCGCTATCAACCCCACGCCCGCGGGCGAGGGCAAGACCACCACGACCATCGGTCTGGCCGACGGCCTACGCCGTCGCGGCATCAAGAGCGCCGTGGCCCTGCGCGAGCCTTCGCTCGGCCCCGTCTTTGGCGTAAAGGGCGGTGCCGCCGGCGGCGGTTGGGCCCAGGTCATCCCCATGGAGGACATCAACCTGCACTTTACCGGCGACTTCCATGCCATCGGTGCTGCCAACAACCTGCTGGCCGCCATGCTCGACAATCATATTCAGCAGGGCAACCAGCTCGGCATCGACGTTAAGCGCATCACCTGGAAGCGCGTCGTCGACATGAACGACCGTCAGCTGCGCCACGTCATCGACGGCATTGGCGGCAAGGCCCAGGGCGTGCCGCGCGAGGACGGCTTCGACATCACCGTCGCCTCCGAGGTCATGGCAATCCTTTGCCTGTCCACGAGCATCAACGACCTCAAGGAGCGCTTGGGCGAGATTGTCGTCGGCTACAGCTATGCCGGCGAGCCCGTCCGCGCCCGCGACCTTAAGGCCCAGGGCGCCATGGCGGCCCTACTTAAGGATGCGCTCAAACCCAATCTGGTCCAGACGCTCGAGGGTACGCCTGCGTTTGTCCACGGTGGCCCCTTCGCCAATATTGCCCACGGCTGCAACTCTATCATGGCTACCCGCATGGCCATGCGCTTTGGCGATGTCGCTATTACCGAGGCCGGCTTTGGCGCCGACCTGGGTGCCGAGAAGTTCCTCGATATCAAGTGCCGCATGACGGGCGTTCGCCCCAGCGCCGTCGTGGTCGTTGCCACTGCCCGCGCGCTTAAGTACAACGGCGGTGTCGCCAAGGCCGACCTCAATGAGGAGAACCTCGAGGCCCTCAAGGCTGGCATGCCCAATCTGCTGCGTCACGTCGATAACATTCAGAACGTGTACGGCCTGCCCTGCGTGGTTGCCATCAACCGCTTCCCGACGGACACCGAGGCCGAGCTTGCTCTGATCGAGTCCGAGTGCCAGAAGCTCGGTGTCAACGTCAAGCTGTCCGAGGTTTGGGCCAAGGGCGGCGAGGGCGCGCTTGAGTTGGCCGATGAGGTCATGCGCCTGATCGAGCAGCCGAGCGAGCTCAAGTTTGCCTACGAGGACGGCGCCGATGTTGCCGACGCCCTTGAGGCCGTTGCCACCAAGGTCTACCGCGCCGACGGCGTCGACTTTACGCCGGCTGCCAAGCGCCAGCTCGCCGAGCTGCGCGAGAACGGCTTTGGCAACCTGCCCGTGTGCGTGGCCAAGACGCAGTACAGCTTTAGCGACAACGCCAAGGCCCTCGGTGCCCCCGAGAACTTCCGCATCACGGTGCGCGAGCTCAAGGTTTCCGCCGGCGCCCACTTTGTGGTCGCGTTGACCGGCAGCGTTCTGACCATGCCGGGCCTGCCGAAGGTTCCCGCGGCCGAGAACATCGACGTCGACAACGACGGCAACATCACCGGCCTGTTCTAAGCCGACTGCCTCATAGCTGCTTGCCCGCCCCGCCGTGCCATCAAGGCCCGGCGGGGTTTTTGATCTCGAATGCCGCGCATGTCTTGTGATGCCGGCGGGCTTTGCCCGTCATAGGCTTTTGCGCGGGTAGAATGCATGGATAACTTGATGCTTACGGGCGACGGAAAGGAATCGTTGCATGGATC
>CAKTUC010000067.1 GCA_934617135.1 uncultured Collinsella sp.
ATGGGTTCGTCGGACTACTCCACGGTTGGTCGTTCTGCTGGCCTCATGACCGTGCTGACCATCGTGTCGCGCGTCACCGGGTTTATCCGCACGTGGGCCATGGCGGCCGCCATCGGCATGTCGCTGCTCTCGTCCTCCTATCAGGTTGCCAACAACCTGCCCAACATGCTCTACGAGCTCGTGATGGGCGGCATGCTCGTTACGGCGTTTTTGCCGGTGTATATGGGCGTGAGGCGCGAGCAGGGCCGCGAGGCATCGAACGAGTATGTCGGCAACCTGCTCGGTATTCTGCTTCTGCTGCTGGGCGGCATCTCGCTGCTGGGCACCGTGTTTGCTCCCGGCTTTATTTGGACGCAGTCGTTCCTTTCGGGCGATGGCGGCAGCATGGATACCGCTGCGTTCATGTTCCGCTTCTTTGCTATCCAAATTCTGTTTTATGGCTTGGGCTCGGTGTTCTCGGGCGTTCTCAACGCACACCGCGACTACTTCTGGTCGACGTTTGCCCCGGTTCTCAACAATGTCATCGTCATCGCCAGCTTTATGGGCTTTGCTCCCGTGTCTGCACAATTTGGCGAGCAGGCCGGTATTATCTTGATCGCAGCTGGTACGACCCTCGGCGTCTTTGTCCAGATGGCCTGCCAGATTCCCGCGCTTGGCAAGCATGGCGTGCATCCTCATATCCATATCGACTTTAAGGACCCCGCGCTGCGACAGACGATTGCGCTTGGTATCCCGACGCTGCTCGCCACGGTGTGCATGTTTGTCTCGACCTCCATTACCAATGCCGCCGCGCTGGTGGTGCAGCCCGAGACCGGCCCTTCCGTCATCGCGTATGCGCGCCTGTGGTACACATTGCCCTATGCGCTGATCGCCGCCTCGCTTTCGACGGCACTCTATACCGAACTCTCTCACGATGCACAGGAGAAGGATTACGACAGCGTCCGCACGGGCATTTCGCGCGGTGTCGCCCAGATGCTCTTTTTCCTGATTCCGTTTGCGCTGTACCTGATCGTCTTCGCCCGTCCGCTCAACATGATCTACTGCGCCGGCAAGTTCGATGAATCCGGTGTGGCGCTGGTGTCGGAGTTCCTTATCTATCTGGCACTTTCCCTGCCGCTCTACGGCGTGGTCGTGCTGATGCAGAAGAGCTTCTCGGCCCTGCTCGATATGAAACCCTATAGCCGCTATTGCCTGTACTCCGCTATCGGTCAGGCCGGTTCGGTGCTGTTGTTTGGCGTGGTGCTGGGCTACGGTATGCCGGCAATTGCGCTTTCGTACGTCGTTGACTACGTGGTCTTGGTCGGATGCTCACTGTGGTGGCTGCGTCGTCGTCTGCATGGCCTTCAGGTCAAGTCTATCCTGCACGGCGGTTTCTTCGGCCTACTGTTCGGTGGCTTTGGCGCTGCCGCGGGCGCCGGCGTCATGTGGGCACTCGAGCACTTTGTCGGAGTGCTTGGCAGCTCGATCCTAATTACCCTGGGCTACGTTTGTGTTGCAGGCGTCGTCTCGCTCGCTGTAACTTTTGGCCTTGCCTTCGTCTTTAAGATGCCCGAGGTCTCGGCGCTGCTTCGTCGCAAGTAGGCGCGCGTGGCAGGTCACGACAACATTCCAACACTTGCCGAACAGGTTTCGCGCGTTCCCACGCAACCCGGCTGCTACCTTTGGAAAGATGCCAAGGGCGATGTCATCTATGTGGGCAAGGCAAAAAACTTGCGTGCCCGTATGCGTCAATACGTGACGCTGCAGGACGAGCGTCAAAAGATTCCGCTCATGATGCAGCTGGTGGCGAGCTTCGACTATATCGTGGTGGAGACCGAGCACGAGGCACTGGTGCTCGAGCGCAATCTGATTGGCCAGTACCATCCGTACTTTAACGTCGATCTCAAAGACGACAAAAGCTATCCCTTTATCGCCATTACCAAGAGCGACTTGTTTCCGGCTATTAAATACACGCGAGAGCGTCATAAACCGGGAACGCGCTATTTTGGCCCCTATACCGATAGCCGTGCGGCGCGTGAGACCATCGATACGCTACGCAAGGTTATTCCTATTTGCTCGGCATCCTGTGCGGAATGGCGCCGCTGCCGCCGCATCGTCGAATCTCATAAGGGCGAAGAAGACATCGTCAATATGATTTGCGCGCAAAACGGGCGTCCCTGCTTTGACTACCATGTTGGGCGCGGGCCGGGCGCATGCGTCGGCGCGATTTCCCCTGCCGACTATGCCAAGAACGTCAAGCGTGTCGAGCGTTTCTTGTCTGGCCATCGCAAGGATGTCGTCGACGAGCTTACGTCCGAGATGACGGAGGCAGCCGAGACGCTCGATTTCGAGCGTGCGGCGCGCATCAAGCGTCGCCTGGAAGTCATTAGGGGTCTGGACGATCGCCAACAGGTCGTTTTTCCATCAAGCGTCGATATCGACGTCATTGGCTTCTATCGCGAAGAGACTATCTCTGCCGCCTGTGTCTTTGTCGTTCGCGAGGGCCGAACGGTTCGAACTTGTGAGTTCATCCTCGATAAAGGTCTGGATGTCGACGAGGAAGAGCTTCAATCGGGCTTTCTTAAGCGCTATTACGACGAGACGGCTGATATTCCAGCCGAGATCAATCTCTCTGTCGAGCTTGAGGATGCCGAAGCGTTGGGGGAGTGGCTTGCGGGCAAGCGCGAGCGCTCTTGCCATCTCCATAGGCCGCAGCGTGGCGAAAAGCACCGCCTGCTCGACATGGCTTCCAAAAATGCGCGCCATGCCCTCATGCGCTACATGATGCGCACGGGGTATGCTGACGATCGCACCAATCAGGCGCTCCTGGAGCTCGAAAGTGCGCTGGCGCTGCCTGCGCCGCCGTTGCGCATCGAGTGCTTCGATATCTCGACGTTGCACGGCACTTTTACCGTCGCTTCGATGGTGGTATTTACCAACGGCCGTGCCGACAAGGGCCAGTATCGTCGCTTTAAAATTCAGGCCGAATTGGACGAGGCGAACGACTTCGTATCGATGTCCGAGGTTCTGGGACGTCGCTATGCTCCCGAGCGCATGGCGGACGAACGCTTTGGCTCGCGCCCCGATTTGCTCGTTGTCGATGGCGGCAAGCCGCAATTGACCGCTGCAATTAAGCAACTTGAGGCACTCGGCCTCGATATACCAGTTTGTGGCTTGGCAAAGGCCGATGAGGAGGTTTTCGTGCCGTGGGACGAGACTCCCGTCGTGCTGCCGACCGGCTCCGCTTCGCTTTATCTGATCAAGCAGGTTCGCGATGAATCCCACCGATTTGCGATTACATTCCACCGCGAGTTGCGCGATAAGGCTATGACGGTTTCGGTGCTTGACGACGTTCCAGGCGTGGGACCCACCAGAAAACGTGCCATTATGCGCCATTTTGGCTCGATGAAGCGTTTGCGCGCGGCAAGCGAGCAGGAGATTGCAGAAGTTCGAGGCGTTCCGGCCGATGTCGCCAAAGCGGTCCACGAGGCACTTGTTGCATGGAATGCCGAGCGCGCCCAGGCATCGGCCAGCCGTTCCGAAAACTAAACGCGCTTCTAAACAACTGATATACATGATTGGCCGATTATCAATCATTTGTTTCGCGGTGATTACCTGCCGATTTCGGGTTTTATTAACGCTAAAACGTTTGACTAACCATGGTGAACAACGCTGCTATCCTGCGGGTTGACGAAGACTGATATCCCACCTCGTCGATACATACTGTCTGTCGAATCATTTGTCAATGAATTCGGTGAACGGTAGTAAATACCGTTCAAGCGGATGTACGTATCGGTCGCCGAGCGCGACACCTCAGTTGGGTTCGTCGGTAGGTAAGGTATATATCGTCCGCAAGTTGCGCGGGGGCACGTCTAGGTGCTCCCGGGTAAGATTCTCTATTGATAGGAGAAGACATGGCCATCATCAACAAGGGTATGTCCAGGCGTTCGTTCCTCGGCCTCACCGGCAGCGTCGCTGCTGTCGCAGGGCTTGGTCTCACCGGCTGCGGTGGCAGCTCTAGCGACGAGGGTTCCGCTTCCGGTTCCACCGATTCCGCCAACCGTGGCGGCGGCGTGATCACCGCTGGTTCCGCTTACGCTCCGTCCAGCTTCGATCCCGCCAGCACCGGCTCCGCTGTGGGCCTGGGTGCTAACTGGCACGTCGTCGAGGGCCTCTACGGCATCGATTACCACGACTACAGCACCTTCAACGAGCTCGCCACCGACGATCCCAAGTCTGTGGACGACACCACTTTCGAGGTCACCATCCGCAAGGGCGCCAAGTTCTCCGATGGCACCGAGGTCACCGCTGACGATGTCGTCGCTTCCTACATCGCTTGCGCCGCTTCTGCTACGTATGCTCCGTTCTTCCAGCCCTTCGAGTCCATCGAGGCCAAGGACGCCAGCACCGTGACGGTCAAGACCAAGGTCCCCAACTTCTCCCTGCTCAAGGATCGTCTGGCCATCGTCCGCGTTACCCCGGCCACCCAGACCGAGGAGGATCGCGCCAAGCAGCCGATCGGCTCCGGCCCCTGGATGTACGACTCTATCTCCGATACCGAGATCACCCTGGTTCCCAACCCCGAGTACAACGGTGAGTATGCTGCCGAGGATAAGAAGATCCAGTACAGCATCCTGACCGACCCCACCGCTCGCGTTACCGCTCAGCAGGAGGGCTCCACGCTCGTTATGGAGCTCGTTACCGCTGACGCCGTCGACCAGCTCGAGAGCGCCGGCTGCAAGATCGATAACGTTCAGGGTTTCGGCACCCGCTTCATCATGTTCAACGTCGCCAAGGAGCCTTGGAACAACGTCAAGGTCCGTCAGGCCGTCATGTATGCACTCGACACCGAGAAGATGGTCAGCAACACCTTCGCCGGCCTTGCCACCGCTGCCAGCTGCTACCTGCCCAAGAGCTTCACCAACTATCATGAGGCTTCCACGGTGTACAAGACCGACGCCAAGAAGGCTAAGAAGCTCATCGAGGAGTCTGGCATCACCCCGGGTGCCATCACCCTGCGCACCACCGACAACGAGCAGATTAAGGGCATGGCCGCCCAGGTCAAGAACGACCTCGACGCTCTCGGCTTCGATGTGACCATCCAGACCGATACCTCGCCGGCCACCTACGCTGCCATCGACGGCGGCGAGGCCTACGATATCCTCCTTGCCCCTGGCGATCCTTCCTGCTTCGGCGCCGACCCCGACCTGCTGCTCAACTGGTGGTACGGCGACAACGTCTGGATGCAGACCCGTTGCCCGTGGAAGGAGTCCGCTGAGTGGCAGAAGCTCCACGGTCTCATGGACGAGGCTCTTGCCGCCGAGGGCGACGAGCAGCAGAAGAAGTGGAACGAGTGCTTCGACATCATTGCCGACAATGCTGTTCTGTACCCCGTTGTCCACGTCAAGACCGTCTCCGCTTCCTGGGACGATCCGTCCACTGCTCCCAACGGCGAGGCCCTCGATGGCTTCAAGGGCATCGGCACGACGAGCATGTCCTTCAGGGGCGTCGCGACCGTCAAGGCGTAAGGCTCGCTTGAGTCTGTATGCAGGATGTCGGTCGTTGGGACCGTATCCTCATAGTTGAAACAAAGACCCGGGCGGCAACGATGTCGCTCGGGTCTTGTAATGAGTATCCGTACTCATATACCAGTTGGTCCTACCGACAAAAGAAAGGGGAGAGAACGTGAACAACTTGCTACGTTTGATTGGAAGGCGTCTCGTGGCGCTGCCGATCATGGCATTGGGCGTCACCGTCCTGGTGTTCTTCCTTATGTCGTTCTCCAAGACCGACCCCGCCTATACGGCGTTGGGTGACGGTGCCTCGCCCGAGGCGGTTGCCGAGTACCATGAGAAGTATGGTCTGGACGACCCCTGGCCCGTGCGCTACGTGCGTTACATGGGTGATCTGATCCATGGCGACATGGGCACCTATGGTGCTGCTCGCAACTCCGTTGCCAAGCGCATCTCCACTGCCCTGCCCGTCACGATGCAGCTGACCTTCATCGGTCTTGCCATCGGCGCGGTCGTTTCGTTTTTACTCGGCGTCATCGCGGCACTGTATCGCGATAAATGGCCGGACCAAGTGATCCGCGTCTTCTCCATCGCCGGCTTGGCAACCCCGTCGTTCTGGCTTGCCGTTCTGTTGATTCTGCTGTTCTCTTCCTACCTTAAGGTGCTTCCGGCGTCCGGTGCTCTGCCTCACTTCACCACCAACCCGGCTGGCTATCTGGGACGTATGATCATGCCCGCCATTGCTCTTGCCTTCCCGCTGACGGGTCAGATGACTCGTATCGTGCGTACGGCCATGGTCGAGGAGCTCGACAAGGACTATGTCCGTATGGCTCG
>CAKTUC010000068.1 GCA_934617135.1 uncultured Collinsella sp.
TCGCGAATCTGACCGATCACGGCGCCGATCAGCACAAAGAATGCGATGACGAGCGTGTCCCACAGGCCCAACGTAAGTACCAGCACGGCGAGGATAAAGCCTGCCACGGCGCCGAGCGTAGTGTTGGGGTGGCGCACGGCGTAGCTCCAGATTGCAGCGCCCGTGCCCTTGATGAGACCCATGGCCTCGTCAAAGTCGTTGGCGGCGCTGTCGTGCTGCTCGCCGGCCTCGGGCTTGGTGTCGGCGGACTCGCCTGCCGGCGTAGCGTTCTGATCGATCGTCAGGCGCGGCGTGCGGGCGGTCTTGTCTTGGTTGGTATCACTCACCGGAAACCTCCACGGTATGGACGGTAGTCTTGGACGGCAAAAAACGGACGCGCGCGGTCGTGCCCGGCGTGCCGAGCATGGTATCGCAGGCCTTCTCGATGCGCTGCTGCATCGCGATAGCTTGGGAGGCCACGTCCCGGTCGTCGAGCGCGATGGCCTCTACCTTAAAACGAACGCGCGACTCGTCGGAGCCTTGAACGCGCGCCTCGATATGCTCAACCATCACACGATCATCGCACTCCGCCGCGGCACGGGCACACGAGGAAAGCGCTGCGAGCGTGACCTCGATATTGCGCTCCCCCGCCGGATGCACGCAGGACGGCTCGCGACGCGCGAACATCAAGCGGAAAAACCCGATGAGCACGCCAAGCGCCACGATGGCGGCGCACACCGTAACGACGACGCGAGGCATGGTGTCACGCAACAGCAGCATAAAGCGATACGTATACGGTCCCCAGAACTGGCAGACAAGCGTGCCCAGCGCCACGATGGCGGCGGCAAGGTACACGATTGCTAGGGCTCGTTTGAGCACGCGCATGCGGCGCTCCTTTCGGGTCTCGGTCCACAGAATGCAAAACGATTCGCATCATTATAAAAGAGCCGGGTCCGGTGCTCTACGCACGCGGATCCGGCTCATCTATTCCACGAGGCTTGCATGCTCGCTTCATTATGCCCAGATATGCGCGGCTTAACCCGCGCGGACGCTACTCCTCCTCGAGGGCAGCGATGACCTCGTCGGTCATATCCATGGTGCTGTAGACGTCCTGGACGTCGTCGAGCTCCTCGAGACGGTCGATGAGGCGCTGGACCTTCTTGGCATCGGTGCCGGAGACCTCGGTCGGGGTGGTCGGGACCATGGTGGTCTCGGAGCCCTTGACCTGGACGCCCTGCTCCTCGAGTGCCTTGGAGACAGCCATGACGTCGTTAGCAGCGGTCCAGACGATCCACTCCTCGCCGGCGTCCTCGTAGTCCTCGCCACCGGCCTCGGCGATGGCCATCATGAACTCATCCTCGTCACCGGCAGCACCGTTGGCGATCATGGTCTCCTTCTTGGCGTTCTCGTCCAGGATCTCCTTGGCGACGACGATCTGGCCCTTGCGCTCAAACTGGAAGGCGACGGAGCCGGAGGTGCCCAGGTTGCCACCAGCGTGGGAGAAGGCGGAACGGACATCGGCGGCAGTGCGGTTGCGGTTATCGGTTAGGCAGTCAACGTAGACGGCGACACCGGCGGGACCATAGCCCTCGTACACGATGTTCTCGTAGACGGCGGCATCGGCACCCGAACCAAAAGCCTTGTCGATAGCGGACTTGATCTTGTCCTTAGGCATGGACTGAGCCTTGGCCTTGGCAACGGCAGCAGCGAGGCTGGCGTTGTTCTCGGGCAGCGGGTCGCCGCCGAGACGGGCAGCAACGGTGATGTTGCGGCTCAGCTTGGAGAAGAGGGCGGAACGCTTGGCGTCCTGCGCGCCCTTACGATGCTTGGTTGTGGCCCACTTAGAGTGTCCGGACATACGTGTCTCCTATCGGTTTCGACCTAAAGCCCAGCGCAGATGCTCGGGCAATATAAACAAACGTCGTTATGATATACCTACTGGCCTGCGAGATAAACCCCAAAATGAAGGCGTCGTGATGATACAGTCCCTTGGTGCAAAGTAACCTGTCCCCTTTGCACTAAATTAGGACCAGAGGAGGTCGCTGCGGGTGATGGTGGCGCCGATGGCAAAGGGCATGCAGGCGATGACCGGATACAGGTAGCGCATGTAGGTCGAGCCGTTACAGGGACCGATCAGGCACACGGCGAGTACGCCCAGCAGCGGCACCCAAATGGCCAGCCCGCGCCACGAATGGCGGCGCAACAGGTAGACCACCACGGCGATCATAATCCACACGTAGGTAGCCGAGCTCATGGCGAGCGAGATAAACGGGATGCGCTGTACTGCCACGCGATACAGGTTGATCAGGTGGTCGCACCAGCGCACAACCTTGCTATCGACCGGATGGAAGTCAAAGTACTTGAGGTTATCGGGCTTCGCCATAATCTCGGCACTGCGCGCCGTGCTGTAGACCCACGCATCGCGGGCACTCGGATAAAAGTAGCCGTAGTAGTTATTGATGAGCGCCGAGATATAGCACTCGGGATCCTTTTTGAACATCTGGGCCCACACCTCAAAATAGGCCTTGATGTCCTCCTGCGAGGCGTACTCGTTAAAGCAATTTTTGACGGCGTCCGACTTATCCGGGTTGTAACGGCGGCCCAGATTCTCGTACTTGAGTACACGGTCGATCACGGCACGCTCTTCGTCGGTCACCAAACCGTCGCAAGGAGCCTCCACGATGGTGCCGTCCTCCTTAACCGTGGGATTGACGCCCGAGTTAAGGCCATCGTGTTTTTGCACAAAGCGAGCCGTCTGCTGAAACGGAATCGAGAGGATTTCGCGCTTGGAACTAGGCGTGATATCGTGTGCCGGCATAAAGATCTTGGTGAAGTACATATTAGAGACGAGGCAGAGCGCGAGCACTGCAAGAACCCCCACCCAGCGGAAACGCGGAGTAACGCCCACAGGCGCAGCACCCGACTGCCTGGCTGCACGACGAGCCGCATGAGCGTCCCAGGCACAAAACGCTGCCGCGATTACGCATGCCGCCAGCGGAAAGACCAGGCCGCCATTGCGCAAAAACGTCGAGCCCATGGCACTCAGTGCAAGCAGCAGCCAATCGTGGCGCGCAAAGAGCACGGGGGCCTTCTCGCCCGCACGCTCGGCATTGGCATCTCGGCGGGGCAGGCCACATGCCACGAGCTTGACGGTCTGCACCAGTAGCAGCAAAAACGCGTCGGCAAAGAGCACGTCTTTGGTGAGCAGCGCCGCGTAGTTGGAGAACATCGGCATAAACGCAAAGAACAGCAGGATAATGCCGCGGACCGGCAGACTCACGCCCAACTTGCGCAGCGACGAGACGGAATAGGCCATGCAGGCGGCCGTGATGACAAACTGGGTGCAGGTGTAGATGGCAAGGCCTGCGTTGGCGCTGTTGAACAGCGAAAGCCCCAGCTGGACGCACGAACCGATGATAGCCGTGTGTACCACGGGGTGATGTCCGTTGAGCAGCACATTGGGGTTGAGCAGGCGCAGGTAGTCACTCGTGCCGTTAGGGTAGTTGAACCACTGGCGAATCTGCGCGCCCGTATCTCCCATAAACAGGCCGGGCAGCGAGGCGATGAGTGTGGGCGCCCAGACGATCATGAGTACGAGGAATGGACCCGCAAAGGGATGCTTTGAGAGTACGGCGTGTGCCACGCGCCATACGCGACCGAAGCGTGATTCCGAAAACGGAATGCGCCGGGTGCTCAGCCAATCCAGGCACTCAAACGCCAGATAGAAGGCCACGATTGCCAAGAGCATCCAGCCTGCGCCGCCAATCCAGGCGCAGATGATGCGCGCTTTGTCGCCAAGGACGATCTCGGCAGAGTCGGTTAAATCGTAGCTGCGGCCGAACACCATACAGACGGCAAAGAACAGCGACGGCAGAATAATCGATGGGCGCCAGGTGTCGCCACGGCCAAAGAACACATAGCGAAACGGCAGCGTGAGCAGGCAGGCCAGCGCGAGTAGCATGACCGCGTCGGTATGGCCGGCAAACGAGAGGAGTACCTCGTAGCACACGTACAGCATGCCCGAGGCTTTGGGGTCAATCGCCAAGACTGCGTTGCTCGACACCGGGGCGGGATCGATGGAAAACGCCGTGGTCGCCAATAGCGCGAGCAAAAATGCGATGAGCGTCTGCTTGGCGGGGTAGCGCTTAAACCAGACGATGCGGGCAGCGTCGCGCGCAGCCGTTGTGGAGAGGTCGGAATCCTTCACAGTCCGAAAGCCTTTCTAGAAACCTATCAAACTCGACAAAACCACCACAAAGGTGCCTGTCCCCTTTGTGGTGGTTTTGGTGGTTAGGCGTCCAGGTAGACGCGCTGGGGCTGGTTGCGGTGTCGGGCGAAGATGATGAGCGCCAGGCCGGCGATCACGAGCGGCAGGCTCAGCAGCTGGCCCATGGTGATAACGCCGCCCAGCAGATATCCCAGCTGCGCATCGGGCACGCGCACAAACTCAATCAAAAAGCGAACGATGCCGTAGCCCATCACAAAGACGCCCATAAACGTACCCTGGGGCAGCAGCGGTTTTTTGCGGCTGAGCACCTGCAGGATGCAAAAGAGCACGATGCCCTCAAGAAACGCCTCGTAGAGCTGGGAGGGATGGCGCGGCATATCGCCCGCGGTGCCGCCAAAGACCACACCCCAGGGCAGATCGGTCGGCTTACCCCACAGCTCACCGTTCACGAAGTTGGCGCAACGTCCCAGGCACAGCGCCAGCGGAGCGCCGATCACGGCAAGGTCGGCGACGGTCCAGGCATCGAGCTTGTACATGCGGCACACGATGATGCCGCCCAAGATGCCGCCGACCAGGCCACCGTGGAAGCTCATGCCTCCCTCGTTGGTGGCAAAGATTTCGAGCGGGTGGGTCCAATAGTAGCCATCGCCGTAAAAGACGACGTAAAACAGGCGCGCGCCGATGATGAGGCCAAAGACCGCGCCGACCACGACGCTCGTCAGGTCATCAATCGTAATGTCGAAACCCCAGCGGCGCTGCGTGCGATACATGACGACCGCCGTGAGCAGAGCGCCGACCACGTAGGCCAGGCCGTACCAGTAGATGGTGATGGGGCCCGCCAAGATCGCGACGGGATCAAGCATATGGTAGAGGTCGTTGAGCATATCGATCCCCCTGCTCCCTACATACAAATGCGGCCGCGGGCCTTGCGCTCGCAGCCGCATATCTGGGCGTAACGTCTATGCGGAGCATAACGTCCGCAGCTTTCGCATCTTAGAACGGCGCGTACTCGTCGTACAGGTCGTCGGTCTCGCCAGAAGCATTGACCTGCTCGACGCGGGTAACGCCGGGCACATGCTCCTTCAGGATGCGCTCGATACCCATGGAAAGGGTTAGCGAGCTCATGGGACAGCCGGCGCAGGCGCCCTGCAGCTCCAGCTTGACAACACCCTCGTCGTCGACGCCCACATACTCCATATCGCCGCCATCGGCCTGCAGGTTGGGGCGAATCTCTTCAAGAACCTTCTTAAGCAGCTCTTCGTTAACAGCCACAGGGGCTCCTTTCTCACAATTACGCGGGCGCGCCCGCGGACAGGGGCTATGTTACTACAGCCATGTACCCGCTTAGGCGCCAGCCATGCGTGCGGACACGACTTTCACGAGCAGTCAATTTGGGACGGGTCTCTTTTGGCTGCTTTGCCGCCAGCTGGCGTTGGCACGCGCTACTGCTGAGTCTGCTCCCCGGTGCCAATATGAACATCGACGATAACCTGGCGGTAGCTGATGCCGCAGGAGTCGAGGATGCGACGGCTAATACGGCCGTCGTCGGTATCGGCATACTTATTGTCCAGGTAGACAACCTCGCCCACGCCCACCTGCGCCAGGATCTTGGCACAGTCGTGGCACGGGAACAGCGTGACGTAGACCGTGGAACCCTCGAGGTCTTTGAGCGAGCCACGGTAGTTGAGCACCGCGTTGGCCTCAGCATGCACCACGTAGTTGTGCTTGTCCTGCAGCGGGTCGTCGCTCGTGCCCCACGGAAAGAAGTCATCGTTGAGCGCCGAGGGCGTGCCGTTGTAACCCACCGAAAGGATGCGGTGGTTGGTGCTGGCGATGCACGCGCCCACCTGCGTGTTGGGGTCCTTGCTGCGGCGCTGCGCGGCAATGGCCAC
>CAKTUC010000069.1 GCA_934617135.1 uncultured Collinsella sp.
GCCTCGGTCAGGCGCAAGAAGACCAAGCCGTTGACAGCAATAAGGCCGAGCTTTTTACCTGCGTAATCGCGGATGGTCTCGTCCAGGCGACTGATGCCCTCAGCGCCACCGTCGGCCAGGGTGACAACCTCGCCGGCAAGACCACGGTGCGAGAGCTCGTCGGTAAAGGCCTCGGCACGCTCACGACGGACGGGGCTGTCGTCGCTTGCCTCGGTGAGCAGGCACAGGCGCTCGCTACCCGCGGCAGCCAGGGCGTCGACCAGGCCGGCGACGAGCTCGCGGTTGTTAGACGTCACCAGATCGATGCCGCCGTCCTCGATGTCGCGGTCGAGCAACACGACCGGCAGGCGCCCCGCAGCTGCGGCGATCGCCTCGTCGTTGCCGCCGCAGGTGTTGACGACCAAGCCATCCACGCCCGCATCGATAAGCCTGGTGAGCGACTCGGCCTCCTTGGCAGGGTCGTTGCCGCTGATGGCCGTCATAAGCGAGCAGCCGCGCGCGGCGGCGCTGGCGGAAAGGCCCTCGAGCATGGCGCTCGAGAAGGGGTTGGCGATGTCGGCCAGAATCACGCCGATGAGGTTGGTACGCGAACTGCGCAGGTTGCGCGCGGCGGCACGGGGACGATAGCCGGTGCGCTCGATGACCTCGGCAATGCGGGCGCGGGTCTCCTCGGTCATCTGACCGGGACGGTTGTTGAGGTAGCGCGAAACGGTGGCCGGGCTCACGCCCGCCTCGGCGGCAATGTCCTTGATTCTCATATGCGCCATAGCGCCCCTCGTTTCCCATGTGTCGGCAATCTTAGCCATTTTAGGCATTTTTTTAAAAATCTCGCTTGCAAAACGCTGTAGGTGAGTATACTACAACTCGAAACGAAACCGATTTCGTAAACCGATTTCGGCAAGCGTTGGCACGGAGGTGCAGAGATGCACCCTACCGTCTTGGCACCTCCGTGCCAACGCCATATCAAAGGTGTACGCACAAGCAAGAAGGAGCTACGCGACCATGGGTAAAACGGTTCTTACCTTCGGCGAGATCATGATGAGGCTCTCGCCCAAAGATCACCTGCGTATTGAGCAGGCCACCGAGTTCGACGTCCGCTACGGTGGCGCCGAGGCCAACACCGCGCTTTCCCTGGCCTACCAGGGCGACAAGGCCGCTTACGTCTCCGTCGTTCCGGCTAACCGCCTGGGCGAGTGCGCCCTGCGCTCGCTGAAGGTCTACGACGTCGACACCACGCGCGTCGTGCGTCAGGGCGACCGTCTTGGCTCCTATGTGTTTGAGGTCGGCGCCTCGCAGCGCGGCAACGGCTGCGTCTACGACCGCAAGTACTCGGCCATCAACATGGCCAAGCGCGACGTCTTTGACTGGGACGAGATCCTCAAGGGCATCGACGTCTTCTACTTCTCTGGCGTGACGCCCGCCGTCTCCGACGAGATGGCCGCCGCCTGCAAGGACGCTCTCACCGCTTGCCGTGCCAAGGGCATCACCACCGTGTGCGACGTTAACTACCGCGGCAAGATGTGGTCGCCCGAGAAGTCGCAGGCAACCATGAAGGAGCTCCTGCCGCTCGTCGACATCTGCATCGCCAACGACGAGGACGCACCTGCCGGCCTCGGCATGACCTGCGTCTCCGGCTCCCTTGCCCACGGCATCGAAGAGCGCGACACCTACGTCGAGATGGCCCGTCAGATCTGCGCCGAGTACGGCTGCAAGAAGGTCGCCTCGGTCGTCCGCAACATCTCCTGCGTCGAGCGCTCCATCTGGATGGGCATGCTCTACGACGCCGAGAGCGGCGAGCACTGGTTCTCCCCTGCTCACGACGTCCACGTGCTCGAGGGCGTTGCCGCCGGCGACGCTTTCAACGCCGGCCTGGTCCATGCCCTCATCAACGACTTCGAGCCGCAGGATGCCGTCAACTACGCCATCGCCGCTTCGATCCTCAAGCTCACCATCAAGGGCGATTCCAACCTGGTGACCGCCGACGAGATCGCCGCTGTGGCCAACGCCGCCGACGGTGGCACCCGCGTCGCCCGTTAATTCGTTCCCCATTCCGCGGGCTGCAGTTTCCCATACCCATACCTCTGCAGCCCGCTCCCCGATTCCTCCGGTCGGGCAAAACCACCAGTCCCATTCCGGTTTTGCCTGGCATTTCCTACACGACTGGTCGCGCAGCCGGTTTTGGAATTGCTTGTGACCCCAAGCAGTGCCTCCGATAACCAGTCCAAAACCGGCTCATGACCAGCCCTTTTAGCAATTACGCGCATCCGCGCGCCGCACATCGAAAGGAACATCATGTTCGATCAGTTCTACACCACGCTTGAGTCCCTGGGCATCGTGCCGGTCGTCGTGCTCGATAAGGTCGAGGACGCCGCTCCGCTCGCCCATGCCCTGATGGCCGCCGGCATGAAGTCCGCCGAGGTCACCTTCCGCACCGCTTGCGCCGCCGAGTGCATCGCCGCCATGGCCGAGGCCGAGCCCGAGATGTGCGTGGGCGCCGGCACCGTCCTGACCGTCGAGCAGGTTGAGCAGGCCCGTGCCGCCGGCGCCAAGTTCATCGTCTCCCCGGGCTACAACGAGGACGTCGTCAAGCACTGCATCGACATCGACCTGCCCGTGCTGCCCGGCACCGTGACCCCCTCCGAGGTCACCGCCGCCGTCAACCTGGGCCTCAAGGTTACCAAGTTCTTCCCCGCGGCTCAGTACGGCGGTCTTAACACCATCAAGGCCCTCGCCGCTCCGTTTGTCGGTCACCGCTTTATGCCCACCGGCGGCGTGAGCACCGCTAACGTCGAGGAGTACCTGAGCTCCTCCGCCATCATCGCCTGTGGCGGCACCTGGATGGTCAAGCCGGCCCTGTTCGCCGACGGCGACTTCTCCAAGGTCGAGCAGATCGCCCGCGAGGCCATGGACGTCGTCAAGAAGGTCCGCGGCTAGTAAGTTGCTCTCTATCGTGGGGGGGGCGCGACCTAGACCGCGCCCCTTTTTTGAAGCGGCTCGGAAGCGTGCCGTTTCCGTCACGGACAAGAACCGAAACCGTCTTGTATGCTGATAGAACGTGACGGAAGCGACACGCCCCCGAGCCGCTTTTTCTTGACCGATTAAACTCTTCAACATAGCCCAGAGCGCCAAAACAAATGCGGTGCCGTCTGGAGGAATCGGCCCCTTGCTTCCGGTCTGTTCCTCCAAACGGCACCGCATATTTGTGCCCCGGCCATGCCGCAACTTATGAGGGGATAGATTAGATGGACGAGCCTTTGGGCAGCTCGAAGTAATCGGGATGCAGGGCGATAACTGGGCCCTGCTCTTCGGGCATCAGATGCAGATGCGTCTGCGCCAGATAGCTCGCCGCATCGGTGTCGCCTTCCTTAATGGCCTCCAAAATTCGGCGGTGTTGCCGACGAATCGGCTCCCAATCCAGATCCTGCGACACCGCACGCAGCCAGTTATAGCGCTCAAAATGCGTGTTGATGCTCTTCATCCAATCCCACAGCATGTGGCGGCCGGCAATCTCAAAGCACGTCTCGTGAAATAGATTGTCCAGATCAAAGAAGCGACGCGTCTCACTGTGGTCGAGCGACTCGGACTCGGCGAGAATCTGCTCGAGCCGGCGCTTTTGCTCGGGCGTGGCAGCCGAGCAGCACTTGATCAGCACGCTTCTCTCGAGCTTCTCACGCAGAAAACAGGCGTTCTCGGCGCGTTCCATGCTAATTTTTGAGACATAGGTACCGCTTTTAGGGCGCGTTTCCACCAGCTCCTGCTCGCGCAGGCGCACAAAGGACTCGCGGATGGGCGTGCGGCCGATCCCCGTCTCCTTTTCCAGACCAATCGCCGAAAGGCGCGTGCCGGGCTTGAGCTCGGCATAGATGATCTTGGAGCGCAATGCGTTGTATGCCTGGTCTTGCAGACTCTGATAATGCTGGTGCTGTTCCATAAAGCCCTCGGTTAGTCGAATACCACCATGCAATACTATCGCATCCCCCGCCCCCATAAGTTGCGGTGAAATAGGGACTGATGGCGCCGCTGGAGCCGCTAAACAGTCCGTATTTCACCGCTACTTATGAGGGACTAAGGGTTTTACAGGTTGGCGATGATTGCCTGGGCGATTTCGTCGTACTGAGCCGGCTCGAGCGTGACGCGACCGGGGTTCATGGCAAACACGTCACCAAACTCAAACGTGTCGTTCTTGTACTTGGGGACGATATGCACATGCAGATGATGCATGGTGTCGCCGTAAGCACCAAAGTTGATCTTGTCGGGGTTGAACGCCTTGTGCAGCGCGGCGGCAACGTGGCGGACATCTGCCATAAAGGCGGCGGCGTCTTCCTCGGACATGCAGGAGATGTCATCGACGTGCTGCTTGGAGGCCACGATTACGCGACCCTTGTGGCTCTGCTCCTTAAACAAGATGAGCTTGCTGGCGGGCAGGTCGAGCATGGGGATGCCAAAGGCATCGACGAGCATGTTGTCGGTCCCGCACATGCAGTACGAACAATCGGTGTGCTGTTCCATGGTGATCCTCTCGATCCGGGTGAAAGCGTTCGCCGCAATGCGACCGACGGGCGCAACCAAGCTGCCCGGCAGTCCACGACGAACACGCGATGAGCTCTCCAACCGTTGCGAAATCGGTTTCGAGTATGTCCTTGCCATGATACCGCCAACGAGTTGTTGCGATTAGGTGAACGTTCACCTTTTTATTATTTTTCTCTTTGCAAAAAGAATCCCGTGCGTATACTAAGGCTCAAACGAAACCGATTTCGTTAAGCGTGAGCAATAGGATGCTAAGACGCACCCTACCATCTTGGCATCCTATTGCCCACGTCCTGTCATTCGCTTTTCTCCCGTCTCGTTGGCCCTTCAGTCCCATTCCGGCACAGCGAGACACTTCCTAGACGACTGACCGTGGGGCCGGCTTTTCTGCTTTTACAGCAGTGCCTCCGATAACCCTCTTTTGTCGGCCCAGGTCAGCCTTTTTCTTCACAACCGAAAGGACGGGCAGCAATATGCGACCGCTCATCATCATGAATGGCGAGAAGATCGACTGGTGCCATACCGTCATCAGAATGCTGATGTATCTGGCAGGTGTTGCGACGCTCGCCCTCGGCATGAGCATTCAGACCGCATCGGGCCTGGGCGTTGCCGCGCTTACCTGTTTTGCCACGACGCTGTCCATGCTCACCGGCAAGACACTCGGCTTTTGGATCACCGCGACCTACGTCGCCTATATCGCCGCACAGGCAGCCATCTTGCGCCGCGAGTTTCAGCCGCGCATTTTGCTCGAGCTCTTTTTCTCAACACTGATCGGTGGCTTTACTGACTTCTTTATGGACGTCAACCCTCTGCACCCCACCGCGTTGCCGGCACAGGTTGCGACCATGCTGCTCTCGCTTGCCATCACCGCGTTTGGCGTGAGCCTCGTCGTCAACATGGGCGTCGTTCCCAACGCGCCCGACGGCCTGGTGCAGGTCATTGCCGAAAAACTCAAGCGCCGCTTTGGCGATGTGAAGGTCGTATTCGACTGCTCGCACGTCGCCGCTTCGCTCGCGCTGTCGCTGGTCTTTATGCACAACCTGGGCGGCTTTGGCGTCACGACCGCCATCTCCGCACTGTTCCTGGGCCATGTCATCAACGTCGCCAACAAGCTGTTCGCCCAACGCTTTAT
>CAKTUC010000070.1 GCA_934617135.1 uncultured Collinsella sp.
GAACAGGGCTTTCGCATCGTAGCGTCGCAGGATCAGACCGCGCATACGACGCTCATCTCCCCCGATATCGCCACCTGTAACGACTGCCTGCGCGAACTGTTCGACCCCGCCGACCGACGCTATCACTACCCCTTTATCAACTGTACCAACTGCGGGCCGCGCTTTACCATCATCCGGTCGCTGCCTTACGACCGAGTGGCCACGTCCATGGACCGCTTTCCCATGTGCCCCGAGTGCGCCGCCGAGTATGGCGACCCACTTGACCGGCGCTTTCACGCGCAGCCTGATGCCTGTTTTGACTGCGGGCCGCATATTACGTGGCACGAGGCAGCGGACGGTATGGAGCTCGAAGGCTCGGGGGCGACGCCGGCTATCGGCAGCACGCGCGAAACCAGCGACGCCATTATTGAGC
Organism: uncultured Collinsella sp.; assembly: GCA_934617135.1. Taxonomy (GTDB): domain Bacteria; phylum Actinomycetota; class Coriobacteriia; order Coriobacteriales; family Coriobacteriaceae; genus Collinsella. Next base: position 413 of record CAKTUC010000070.1, read on the forward strand.
GCTGTGTCGAGCTGCTGGCAAGCGGCGGCATTGTCGCCATCAAGGGACTGGGAGGATTCCATCTGGCATGCGACGCCGCCAATGAGCAGGCAGTAGTCGAGCTGCGCCGTCGCAAGCGCCGCAGCAACAAGCCGCTTGCCGTTATGGTGCGCAGCCTTGCCGATGCTGAGCGCCTGTGCCATGTCGATGATGCCGAGCGCGACTTGCTGACCGGCAGCATCCGCCCCATCGTGCTGCTGCGCCGGCGTACTGCTGGCGAGGGCGATTCCCCCGACACTCTCACGCTCGCACCGTCCGTCGCGCATGACCTGCCCGAGCTCGGCGTCATGCTCCCCTATACCCCGCTTCAGCATTTACTGCTTGCAGCCGCCGCGTTGCACGGCATGCATGCGCTGGTCATGACCAGCGGAAACCTGAGCGAAGAGCCCATCGAGACCGATGACGTTCTTGCTTGGAAGCGCCTCGTTGCCGCCGGCATTGCCGATGCGCTGCTCGGCAATGACCGCGCGATCCTCTCGCGCTATGACGACTCCGTAGTGCGCGTGGTCGATGGAGCCGTTATGCCCGTGCGCCGCGCTCGCGGATATGCGCCGCAGCCGTTGCCGCTGCCGGCACTCGATGCCGTCGCGCCCTGTGTGCTCGCCAGCGGCCCGCAGCAAAAGGCAACGATCGCACTCACGCGCGAGAATGCGAACGGCGAAGCGGCCTGTTTTGTGTCGCAGCATATTGGCGATGTCGAAAACGGCGAGACCTTCGATGCCTGGAATGCAGCACGCACGCGTCTGGAAGACCTTTTTGACCTGGCGCCTGCCGCGCTGGCATGCGACCTGCACTCCAGCTACCTATCGAGCCAGTGGGCCCGCGAGCAGGCGCGGGAGCGCAATCTGCCACTTATCGAAGTCCAGCACCATCATGCACACATCGCGAGCGTGATGGCCGAGGCCATCGCTGCGGGCCAGCTTGCGCCCGATGCACGTGTGCTTGGCATCGCTTTTGATGGCACGGGCGCCGGCACCGACGGAACCATTTGGGGCGGTGAGTTTCTTGTCGCCGGTCTTGCCGATTTTGAGCGCGCCGCGCACCTGCGTACCTGGGCGCTCCCCGGTGGCGCCGCATCCGTGCGCGATGCCCGACGCAACGCCTTTGCCCTGCTGAGCGAGTTCGGTCTGCTCGAACACCCGGGCGCCGTGGGACTTTTGGGCCGTCTCGACGAGCAGATGCGCAACATCACGGCTACGATGATCGAGCGCAACATCAACAGCCCACGCACGAGCAGTATGGGCCGCCTGTTTGACGCCGCGGCGGCGATCTTGGGCATCTGCGGCACTGCAACCTACGAGGGCGAACCCGCCATCGAACTCGAGGCCGCCGCTTGGCGCGCTCTTGACGACGAAAACAGCCATTTCACTGGCAATCAGGCGGGTGTATCCGCATCCGCTTCAATATCGCTGGACAGTTTGTTCAGATACGTATTAACTACAGACCCCCTATCCGACATTTTTGGCCCCATTTGGACTAAAAAGAGCTCTCCAGACACCCCATTAGCGGCGAATATGTCTGCCGAACACCCCAAATCGACCCATTTGGGGTGTTCGCAAACGGCTTTTGCCACCCAGAGCCCATCACAAAAATACGTATCTGAACTAACTGTCCAGGCGGCCTCGGATAGCTCCCTCGTTTTAGACCAAAGACCATTTTTTGAGGCGCTTTTGGAGGGAATTGAGGCCGGCGCGCCGGCCGATAGGCTCGCGCTCGACTTCCACATCGCCATTGCGCACGTTACCGCCCGTATCGCGCGCGAGATCTGCACCCGTGAAAGCCTCGACACCGTCGCGCTCTCGGGCGGCGTGTTCATGAACCGACTTTTGCTTCAGCTCATCACCCGTAAGCTTGAAGACGCAGGGCTTACTGTCTTGGTTCCCCGCACCGTGCCCGTCAACGATGGCTGCATTGCCTACGGCCAGGCGGCGGTCGCCCGCGCTCGGCTCGCGCAGGTCATACCGCAGTAGGCTGTTTGGCCAGCCCGTGCGCCACCGTCTCACAGGTGTAACGCGTTTGCCCGCAAACCCCGCGAGCGCTACCATCAAACGATGGATTACTCCGCGCCTATCCAGCGCAAAGCGTATAAAAGGGGAACAATATGTGCCTTGCCGTTCCCGGTAAAGTGGTCAAACGCGACGACGACCTTAAGGCGACCGTCGACATGATGGGCATCGAGCGCCCCGTTTCGCTGCGCCTCGTACCGACGGCGCAGGTAGGCGACTATATTCTCGTGCATGCCGGCTTTGGCATCCAGATTGTCGACGAGCAGGAAGCTCAAGAGACGCTCGAGCTCGTCAACGCCATGACCGAGCTGGTCGAAGAGGACCAGCTGGCCACCAACCCGGCCGAGGCATACTAGTGGCGGCGGCGCAGCCGGTTCGCTCCGGTATCGACTTTTCGGCATTTCGCGACCCCAAGCTGGCACGCGAGCTCATCGACCGCATTCACGAGCTTGTCGGCGACCGCAGCATCAACCTTATGGAAGTCTGCGGCACGCATACCGTGAGCATCGGCCGCTATGGCTTTCGTTCCATTATGCCGGCGGGGCTCAAGTTGCTGAGCGGCCCGGGCTGCCCCGTCTGCGTCACCGCCAACCGCGATATCGACCATGCAATCGCACTTTCCAACATGGACGGCGCCATCATCACCACCTTTGGCGACATGATGCGCGTGCCCGGATCGTCCACCTCGCTTGCCGCGCAAAAGGCGGCGGGGCGCGACATTCGCATCGTCTACTCGCCGCTCGACGCGCTCGACATTGCCGAGCAAAACCCCGACCGCCCGGTCATCTTTATGGGCGTCGGCTTTGAGACCACGACGCCCACCATCGCCGCCGCCATCCTAGAAGCCGACGCGCGCGGGCTCCAGAACTTCTCGGTCTATTGCGCCCACAAGACCACGCCGCCGGCACTGCGCGCGATTGCCAACGACCCCGAGACCACTATCGACGGCTTTATCCTGCCAGGCCACGTCGCCACCATCACGGGCTTGGCACCCTTTGGCTTTTTGGTCGATGAGTTTAAGACCCCGGGCGTGGTCACGGGATTTGAGCCGGTCGATATCTTGCAGGGCATTTGTATGCTGGTCCAGATGGTTGTTGAGGGCAGGCCCGCGATTGACAACGCCTACCGTCGCGGCGTCAATGCAGACGGCAATCCCGTGGCGCGCCAGCTGGTCGAGCAGGTGTTTGAGCCGTGCGACACCACGTGGCGCGGACTGGGACCGATCGCCCGCTCGGGTCTTTCCATCCGACCCGAATTCGCGCGCTTTGATGCCGAACCCCGCTTTGACGTGCCCGTTGAGCCGACGGTCGAGCCGCGCGGGTGCCGCTGCGGCGACGTGCTCCGCGGGGCCATTGCACCGAGCGACTGCCCGTTGTTCGGCCACGCCTGCACGCCCGAGCATCCCGTCGGCCCGTGCATGGTGAGCTCGGAGGGCAGCTGCGCGGCGTACTACCGTTACCATGGCTAGCCCGAACATCCTCGATTGGAGTTTTCGATATGTCCCGTACTGCCACCGATAGCACTGTCCTGCTGGGCCACGGCTCCGGCGGCCAGATGATGAAGCGCATTATCGATGAGGTCTTTCTGGATGCCTTTGGGTCGCCCGAGCTGCTTGCGGGCAACGATGCTGGTGTCGCCGCGCTGCCCGCAAGCGGGCGAATCGCCATGTCGACCGACAGCTTTGTGGTAACGCCGCAGTTCTTCCCCGGCGGTAATATCGGCCGCCTCGCCGTATGCGGAACCGTCAACGACGTCGCGACCTCGGGCGCTAACGTGCGCTACCTCTCATGCGGCTTTATCCTCGAAGAGGGCTATCCCATGGACAAGCTGCGCCAGATTGTGCAGACCATGGCCGAAACGGCGCGCGAGGCGGGCGTGGCGATCATCACCGGCGACACCAAAGTGGTTGAGCGCGGCGGGGCCGACGGCGTCTACATCAATACCGCCGGCGTGGGCGAGGTGCCTGCGGGCGTGGCGCTCAGCGGCTCAAACTGCCAGCCCGGCGATGTTATCCTGGTATCGGGCACGCTGGGCGACCACGGCATCGCCATCATGAGCCAGCGCGAGGGCCTGGCGTTTTCGAGCACGATTGAAAGCGACGCCGCGCCGCTCAACCACCTGATTGCCGACGTGCTGGCCGCCGCCCCCGGCACGCGCTGTTTCCGCGACCCCACGCGCGGCGGCCTGGCATCCACGCTCAACGAGTTTGCGCAGGCCAGCGGCGTTGCCATGGAGATTGACGAGGACGCCGTGCCCGTGCGCCCCGATGTGCAGGCCGCCTGCGAGATGCTCGGCTACGACGTGTTGCAGGTTGCCAACGAGGGCAAGATGGTCGCCGTCGTGCCGGCCGAGCAGGCCGATGCCGCGCTGGCGGCCATGCGCGCCGCCCGCTACGGCGAGAACGCCGCCATCATCGGTCGCGTGCTGCCGCTTGCCGAGGGCGCTCGACCCGCCGTGCGCGTACGCACCGGCTGGGGATCGACCCGCATCCTCGACATGCTCGTGGGCGAGCAACTGCCGAGGATATGCTAGCGGGCATGCGGGCGCAGTCGAAGCGGCGTAGCGCGAGATCGTTAAAGATGTCCAGATTCCAGACACGCCCGACACGCCAGCCCAGTATCATGGGGTGCGTTCTAGAACCCAAACGGCGGGAGCACCCATGGCAGCAGCTTTTTCCCATGTGATTTTTGATTTAGACGGCACCATCCTCAACACGCTCGAGGACCTGGCGGCCGCCGGCAACCACACCTGCGAGATGCACGGCTGGCCCACGTTTGCCGTGGACGAGTACCGCTACAAGGTGGGAAACGGCATGCTTAAGCTGGTTGAGCGCTTTATGCCCGCCGAGTACGCGGGCGACGGCCGTATGTTTGAGCAGACGCTTGCCGAGTTTAGGGCCTATTACGGCAAGCACAAGGAGGACCATACCTCACCCTACGCCGGCACGATTGAGATGCTCGACCGTCTGCGCGCAGCGGGCGTTCAGCTTGCCGTGCTCACCAACAAGGATCACATTTCGGCAGCTCCGCTTATCGAGAAGTACTTTGGCCCCGAGCGCTTTGCGCTGGTACAGGGCCGCGTGGACGCATTTCCGCCCAAGCCTGAGGCGCCCGTCACGCTGCACGTGATGGAAGAGCTGGGGACCGACCCGGCAACCACACTCTACGTGGGCGATTCCAATGTCGATGT
>CAKTUC010000071.1 GCA_934617135.1 uncultured Collinsella sp.
CGGGCGGCGGAGATCATGGCTGTTTTGGTCTCGGCCATCTGCGGAAAGTCGGTCGTAAAGCCGCAGCCGGGAACAAAAGCTCCAGGGCACATGACGGCAAGGTCGGCGTGAACCATCTGGAGCGCTTGCATAGTGAGCGGTCCGTATAGATAGCGATGGCCTTTGCGCAGCGCGCCTCCCAACATGACGACGTCGACCGAGGGCATGCTTTCGTCGATGTAATCGGAGATGGTGATGTCGGCCGTGATGACGGTGATGCCGTCGCGCTGGTCGAGGAGCCGGACAAATTCGAGCGCGGTGGTGCCCGAGTCGACAAGCAAGGTGTCGCCGTCGTTAACGAGTTCGATCGCGCTTTGTGCGATGGCCTGTTTGGCGGCAACGTTGACGTTAATGCGGCGATCCTGCGTGGAGACAGTCAGGCGCTTGTGGAGCGATACGGCGCCACCATGCGTGCGGCGCAGCTTGCCGGCCTCGGCGAGCGCGTCCAGGTCGGCGCGGGCGGTGACGGAAGACACGCCAAAGGTCTGGGCGATTTCGGCCACCTGCACCGAGGCGTTGTGCTCGAGCATTTCCATGATGGCGGCGCGACGCTCATCGGCGAAGGCTCGGGTTGCAGCTTGAGCCATGGCAGCTCCATTCTCGGCAAAATTTGCAGGAATTGTGTTGACTCTATTTTCGTTCATTTTCTTTTTGAGTAAGAAAACGCCTTTCGATTACTTATCTTTTCTATAAAAGAAAGACATGAAGCATTCAAAACTCAATATCGAACACGTGCGTTCGGTTCCAATCCCTTCCGTTTGCTTTTCAAATTTGAGGGCTCAACTCCGTGTAGGGGCGTTTTCCCACACATCCAGACCCTTCGAATTTCATACAATGGGCGCAGCAAAACGCAAGGTAAATCGCCTTGCGGACACGTACGCCCGATGTCCAGATGCGGGCGAGGGAGAGGAGCAAACGCTCATGGCACTTGTTACCACCGAAAAGATGCTCAAGGACGCTCAGGCCGGCCACTACGCCGTCGGCGCGTTCAACGTCGAGAACCTCGAGTTTGTTATGGCCGTTCTGGCCGCTGCCGAGGAGACCAAGTCCCCCGTCATCATGCAGACTACCCCGGGTACCATCAAGACCGCTGGCCTGGATTACTTCTACGGCATGGTCAAGGCTGCCGCCGAGCGCGCTTCCGTGCCCGTCGCCCTGCACCTCGATCACGGCGATGGCTATGACCGCTGCATGCAGGCCTTCCGCACGGGCTACACCTCCGTCATGATCGACGGCTCGCACGAGTCCTTCGAGGACAACATCGCCCTGACCAAGTCCGTCGCCGACGCCGGCCGCGCCATGGGCGTGCCCGTTGAGGCCGAGCTTGGCAAGGTTGGCGGCAAGGAGGACGACGGTCCCGCGGTTGAGGGCGAGAGCCCCTACACCGACCCCGCCGAGGCCAAGGAGTTCGTCGAGCGCACTGGCTGCACCTCGCTGGCCATTGGCGTTGGCACCAGCCACGGCGTGTACACGAGCGATCCGCACATCGAGCAGTCCGTGGTCAAGGCCATCCGCGACGCCGTCGACGTGCCGCTGGTCCTGCACGGCACCTCCGGTGTGCCCGATGAGCAGGTTGCCGAGGCTGTGAAGAACGGCATCTGCAAGGTCAACTACGCCACCGAGCTGCGTCAGGCTTACACCAAGGGCTTCATGGCCTACATGGCCGAGAACCCCGCCTGCTTCGATCCCAAGAAGCCGGCCAAGGAGGGCATGCGCGAGATCACCGAGCTGGTTAAGATCCGCATGACCAACCTCAACTCTGTGGGCAAAGCAGAGTAACAGCAAGGGTACTCCGACTCGCTACATATCCCGGGGAGGGACGAGGGCTTAGTTCCCCAATCGTCCTCGGGCATGCAAAAAGCCTCGCTGCGCACTTCGTGCGGCGAGGCTTTTTGCCCCCTGCGGAAAGATTGGGGAACTAAGCCCTCGTCCCTCCCAAGTTGACCTTCTCGAGGTCGTCGCCCTTGTGGCGTTAGGGCGGAAAGGATGGGGCGCGGGGGTTACTTGGTTGTTAGGGTTAATAGGGCATTGGGGGTTTTGAGGTTGTAGGTGGCGTTTGGGATGTCTTGGTGTGATCCCCATGCTGCTCGGGCAAAGCTGACCCCTGCTGAAGTTGCGCATTGTTCGTCGTAGACGGTGTCGCCAACGTAGACGACGTTGCTAGGATTTGCGCCCGTACGTCGGAGATATTCGAGCATGGGTGCGGGTGCGGGTTTATGTTCGGTTGTGTCTTCGACAAGGATGATGTGCTCAAAATACTTGTCGAAGCCAAGGGGTGCTATTTCTTCTGCGTATTCGTCGCGCGCACGTGAGGAGACAATGCCAAGATTGCAACCGCTATCGGCGAGTTTTGCGATGACTTCAAGCAAACCCGGAAACACGCTGATGGTGCTTTTAAAGCTGGCGGCAACGTGGCACCAGCGATCCAACGTTGCTTGCGAGTAGATTCCAAGTTTCTCAAGAGCATCCTTGCCGGGTATGCCGAGGGCAAATTCAAGCTCGTTTTGGGGGAGCGTTTTGCCGGTCTCTTCTTGGACAATCTGGGCAAGCGATGACAGAACGCTGTCTTCTGTATCTGCCAATGTTCCATCAACGTCAAACACGATATGGTCGAATTGTTTCATGGCATTCCTTTCTCTCATCTGTCTGATAGTGTGGGACAGGTGAGGTGGGAGCGCTAGCGTTATTTCTGCCCCGTAGTATCGAAATTCTGCCTCATGGCTCGATACTCAGAAGGGGTACAGCCAATTTGTTCCTTGAATACCTGCCCAAGGTGGCTCGCTGTTGCAAAGCCACATTGGCGAGCGATTGTCTGGATCGTTCGCGTAGTGTGCGTCAAGAGCGTGCAGGCGCGGGTGATGCGGTATGCGCGTAGATACGCGGCCGGGGTTGTTCCCGCGCAAGCTTTGATGGTGCGATAACAATCTCTTTCGCTGATGCCGACCGCGGATGCGATTTGGGGAACATCTATGCTGTCTGCATAGTGTGTGCGGATGTAGTCCAGAATTTCCCTGAACCGAATATCGCGGCTAGTCATCAAAGAACTATTGTCCAAAGCGAATTGTGGTTCAGCTTTGGCATAGATCTGAACCCAGAGTTCTGACAGGCTATTTCGAAGCGCCATCTCGTTCTGCGGCTGTTGAAGATCGTGGTTAAAGGAGCTCTTCAGCAAATCGATAAAGGGCATATCGTCGGGGTTGGTGGGCGACCATTTGAGTACATCGACGCCTCGACATTGCAGTAATGGATTGATGTAGCGCTTTTGAAGGCGTCCCGCGGGATCGCCGAGCATTGACGGCTGAAAGATATGCAGCATTTGAATGGCTGGCGCCGAATTGGGCGATTGCAGGGTGCTGTGCAAAACGCCGCCGTTGATAAAGCCGGCGGACCCTTCCTCAAAGCGCATGTGCTCATGAGCCGCACGCGTGCGATAGTCAATTGCTCCCTGCTCCATGTAGAAAAGCTCGACTTCGGAATGCCAGTGCCAGGGGACGGAATTGCCCGGATAGCGAGCGAATTCTGCGCGTTCGGCAATATAGGGCCAGTCTTCGGCGGTCTCGGGAAACGCTTCCTCGCGTCCTCCGCGGTGCAATTCTATGTGATCCATGTTTCGCATGGCATCAGTATAAAGCGCGATGGGCTTAGATTGCTCTTGCCTGTTCGGGGAACGCCTTGTCTAGGGATGCTTGGAGCTTTTCGAAGGATGCTCGTAAGTTGAGGCTCTGATCGGCTGAGCGCTTGGTTTTTGTGGTGGGGGAGTCGAGGAGACCGTTTCTCTGTGTCGGGGGGAAGGAGAAAAGGTTTGCATGATTTGGGGAAGGCTGCTGTGCTGCGTCATTGGAAGAATGCATGCTTATGCGGCCTCCTCGATGTCCACCAAAAGGTTGCGCACGGGGTGTGCTGCTAGGTCCCGTGCGTTGGCAGTATTATGCAGCGGACCGTTCAAAGAAGCGCTAAAGAAAGGCTTAACCTGGTTTGGTGTTACGATGAAACCGCAGGTCAAGGCTATTGAGTAACACTCTTGAAAGGTTTTGAGCTTAAGGGCTTTCTAAGGTTTGTGACGTGGATGTGGCGCGGACGTGCGGAGCGTGTGAATGCTCGCTGTTAGCGCTGCGGCTCTGCGGCGCGTACTTGTTCGATGACCTTTTCCATGGTGGCGTCGATGCGGTCTTTTTTGAGCTCGCATTCCCAGACGGTGATGGGTGTCCAGCCCATTTGAGTGAGTGCTGCCACGGCAGCGCGGTCGCGCTCGACGTTGCGACGAAACTTTGCCTCCCAAAACTCAACATTGCGCTTGGGCTGGCTCGGATTGCACTTAGGGCAGCGATGCCAAAAGCAACCGTTGACGAAGATGGCGATCTTGCGGCCGGGGAAGGCGATGTCGGGCTTGCCGGGAACCTTCCATTCCAAGCGATAGCCCGTAAGGCCCGCGGCGCGCAGGCGCTGGCGAACGAGCAGCTCGGGCTTGGTATTGGCGCGCTTGTTGCCCTTCATGGACTTTTTGATGGCGGCACGACGGCGCACGAGTTCTCGCTCGTCGGCGGAAAGGTCCGAGGTGTCGATGCCGTCGAGCAGACCGGGTTTGGGGCGCTTTTTGGAGCGGCGTTTGGTTTTGCGCTTGGGTTTGGTGGTGGGCTCGTCGGCCGTAGTGGCCTCAGCGTCATCGGCGGCGCTTGCCTCGAGCCGGTCTTCCTTGAGCTCGATCAGCGCATCAATCAGTCCCTTGTCGGCGGGCATCCATTCCACCGTTGCCAGCGAGGTGCGTGGAATCCAGCGGATATCGAGCTGCCGGTCGTGCTTCTGGGGTTCACCGGACTCATCGGCGAGCGAGCAGTAATAGCACTCCATGGAGAGATGAAAATCGGGGTAGTCGTACTCGACGGTATAGAAATCGCGCAGGTTGGTGACCTTTACCTGCAACTCTTCCATAAGCTCGCGGCGCACGGCGTCTTCGGGCGTCTCACCGCGCATGAGCTTGCCGCCCGGGAACTCCCAAAGCCCCTGCATGTCGCCGTAGCCGCGCTGCGCGGCAAGCAGCTCATCGGATCCTTCCTTGCGAATGATCCCAGCGGCAACATGAACAGTCTTCAACAGGAGTCCTCCCTCAACATCAATACGTAACAGGGTGGCTACCCGTACCTTACACAACGGTAAGGCAAGCGTAAGCCATATCGATGGTAGCGGACTCGTCTCCTTGCGACTATAGATGCCGTAGACTAATCGCAAGAAAGGACTCGGTATGCAAACCATGCAAGCAGCGACCCCGGTACTGGAGGTCGCGCATCTCGAAAAGGTATACGGCGCGCTGGGCAACGT
>CAKTUC010000072.1 GCA_934617135.1 uncultured Collinsella sp.
GGAACCCATATGATTGATGCGTGCCCCGATTCCGCCGTGCTCTTTTTTGACGTGGACGGCACGCTGACGTTTTTTGATCCCGACGATATGACCGATAAGGACTTTTCGGCGGTTCGCCCCTCGCGGGCGGTCATCGAGGCGTTTCATCGTCTGCGCGATGCGGGGCACAAGGCGTTTATTTGCACGGGTCGTCCCCTGTGGCTCATCGCCGATAGCCTGCGCGCACTGGAGCCTGCGGGTATCGTGGCCATGGCGGGTGCCACGCTCGAGGTCGAGGGCCGCGTGGTGCATGAGGACTGCTTTGACGAGGATGTTATCGCGGAGCTCGCGCGTCGCATTTCTGTGGCGGGCGGCGAGGCGTTGTTCGAGACGAACGGTGCCACCTATTCACTTGAGCCAGTTGGTGTCGAACAGTCATTTCTGCTAGGCGCCGGCGTAGTGCATAGCGTCGAGGAAATGCGCGTCGACGGTCGTCTACGCGTGGGCAAGGTGTGCCTGAATGCACCTAACCTGGCGCGCGTGGTCAACGACGACGGCTTTATCGAACGCAACTTTGAGCTGTGCAACACCGGCGGGGAAAACCGCGAGCTGAGCCCCAAGGGCATCGATAAGGGCGTGGGCGTGGCGCGGGCACTGGAGTATCTGGGTCGCGCCGATAACGCACACACCTTTGGCTTTGGCGACTCGGGCAACGACCTGGGCATGCTCGCCGCCGTCGAGACGGCTGTAGCCATGGGCAACGCCATGCCCGAGGTCAAGGCGGTCGCCGACTACGTGACCGACGACGTCGCGCACGACGGCACCGTGACGGCCATGCGCCACTTTGGCTTGATTTAATAAATGGCCGGTTCGCCCTCACTGTGGGCGAACCGGCCATTTGGGCTATTTTGCAATATAGAGCTTGGGATGACTGCGACTGTTCTCGATTGCCGCCGTCATGATGCCCTCGTCGTCTCCATCTATGATGATGCCATCGAGGTCGTCGATCTGCGCGGACTGGTAAAAACTGGTCTTGTTGAACTTTCCCTGGTCAACCATCATGTAGCCCTGGTTCGAGTTGGTCAAATACATGCGCTTGATCATGGCGGAGAAGTCATGCTCGACGGTGAAGCCGTGGTCGGGATGGAATCCGTCGGCGCTGACAAATGCCTTGTCGGCATGAAGCTTGCTCATACAGTCGAGCGTCAGCGCGCCTGCCAGATAGAGGTGACCCTTACGTACGGAGCCGCCCAGCAGCACTACCGAAGCATTGGGCAGATTGAAGCTGGCGTAGTTTGCGATGGCAAGGTCGCCGGTGATGATGGTGATGTCGCGCTTGTCCATGAGGGCCTTAGTGAAGTAAAAGCCCGTGGTGCCGATGTCGATCACCAAAACGTCGCCATCGTCAACAAGGGTTGCCGCGGTCGCGGCGATGGCCTCCTTGGCTTCGACTTGGACATTGATGCGCTCTTCGGGATACGAGATGGCATTGGAGCGAGAAAGCGATACCGCTCCGCCGCGTACGCGACGTAACTTTCCTTCCGATTCCAGCGAGACGAGGTCGTGCCGTGCGGTGACTTCCGAAACCGAAAAACGGCGCACGATGTCGGATACCGAGATATTAGGCTTTTCGGCCAGCCAGTTCATGATAAATCGCTGACGTTCGGCCGGTGAAAGGTCTGAAGTAGTTGCCATGAGTCGCTCCTTTTGAACGAAAGGCAAAAGAAATGCCTTTCGTAATCGAAATATAACGTAACGATATGAAAAGAACAAGGCGAAATCAAATGAACAAAATGAGCAATAGGGCATGTTCTTAAATCAATAAGTAGCGGATAGCATGCACGTAAATGGCCTGTAAAGAGTTTTGTTCTGAAAGTGTTGCCGAAAAGCGATACGTTCACGCCCGATATTCGACCGTTCACGGAAAGTTGCCAATTGGGCTTTCGATATCTTTTGAAGTAGTTTATAAAAGAAAGCCGAAGAGCTTTTGAAACAAAGAAAAAGGCTTTCGATAGCAATAATGCTAGATGAGAAAGGACCGAACATGGCGATTAAGGTGTTTGCCGACGGCGCTAACCTCGAGGGCATGCTTGACATGCACGACAACGGCAACGTTCAGGGCTTCACGACCAATCCTTCCCTTATGAAGGCCGGTGGCGTGACCGACTACCGTGCTTTTGCCAAGACGGTTCTTGAGCACATCACCGATGTTTCGGTCTCTTTTGAGGTGTTCGCCGACGACGAGGCTGGTATGGAGGCCGAGGCTCGCGAGATCGCAACCTGGGCGGACAACGTCTACGTTAAGATTCCGGCGCTCAACACCAAGGGCGAGTCCACCGCCGCGCTGGTCAAGCGCCTTTCTGCCGATGGCATCAAGGTGAATGTCACCACCATCTTCACGCCCGAGCAGGTCGACGAGTTCGTCGATGCCGTCTCTGCCGAGACCCCCTCTATCCTGTCTATCTTTGCCGGCCGTATCGCCGATACCGGTGTCGACCCGCTGCCCCTCATGGCAGAGTCCGTAAAGAAGGCTGCCGTCAAGCCTGCCGCCGAGGTTCTCTGGGCATCCACGCGTGAGGTGCTCAACATCTTCCAGGCAGAGTCTGTTGGCTGCCAGATCATCACGGTCCCCAATGCCCTTCTTGCCAAGCGTAAGAATTTCGGAAAAGATTTGCTCGAGTACTCGCTTGATACGGTCAAGGGCTTTGCCCGCGACATTCAGGCGCTCGGTTTTCACATCCTGCCCGAGGAGTAGGGGACGAACATGCTGACCGATCTTCTTAAGCCCGAGCTTGTTGCCTGCCATGTCGAGGCCTCCGATTGGGAGGAAGCGATTAAGGCATGCGGCAAGCTGCTCGTAGACGCAGGCAAATGCGACCAGAGCTATGTCGACGCCATGATTTCATCGGTTCACAAATTTGGTCCCTATATGGTCTTGGAAGAGGGCATCGCCATGCCCCACGCTCAGGCCGATGGCAATGTGAGCGAAGCGGGAATCTGCATCGTCACGCTTGATCCTGCGGTCGCATTTGGACATGAGGATTTCGATCCGGTTCACGTGCTCGTGGGCATCTGCGCACCCGACCCCAAGGCTCATCTTGGTTGCTTGGCGGAGCTTTCGCAGATGTTCGAGGACGAGAACTGCGTTGCCAAGCTCAGCGCGTGCGATACGCCCGAGCAGGTTCTGGAGACCATGCGTTCATTCTTTTAGGCCTTAATGGCACGGCGATGCGTCGCCGCTTTTGGATAGACGGGAAAACCGTCACGTGTAGGAGAGGAAGGTTGCCATGCATATCATCACCGTATGCGGAAACGGCATCGGGTCCAGCCTGATGCTCGCTGGCAAAGTCGAGGAGCTTTGCGAGGAGGAGGGCATCAAGGCCGACGTTGAGTCTATGGACCTGAACGGTGCTTCTTCCGCAAATCCGGATCTGTTCATCACCGTTAAGGAGCTCGCCCCCGAGCTTCACGGCAACGTTGTGATCGTTCGCAGCTATGTGAACAAGAAGAAGATTCGCGAAGACGCCCTCGAGGCAATCAAGGCGGCCGCCGCTAACGCCTAAAGCGGCACAAAAAAGGGCGGTTCCCTGTGGAAGAGGGAAACGCGCCCACGTTAAAAAGAAAGGAAGCCCAGATGCAAGTCATCCTTCCCATACTTGAGTTTATCCAATCGATTCTGACCAAGCCAGCATGGATTATGGGCCTGTTCGCTTTTGTCGGCCTTGTCGCGCTTAAGCGTCCCGCCCACAAGGTGATGACGGGCACCCTGAAGCCGATTCTTGGCTACATCATGCTGTCCGCTGGCGCCGCTGTTGTTCAGGAGAACCTTGCTCCGCTGGGCACCTTCATCGAGACCGGTTTCCACATCACCGGCGTCGTGCCCAACAACGAGGTCGTCGTTTCGATGGCCCAGAGCGTCCTCGGCGTTCAGACCATGATGATCCTGATTCTCGGCTACGTCGTGAACATTATCATTGCTCGCTTTACCAAGTTTAAGTACATCTTCCTGACGGGCCATCACAGCATGTTCATGGCTTGCCTGCTGTCTGCTGTTCTGCAGGCATCTGGCTTCGAGGATGTCCAGCTTGTCATTGTGGGCGGCATGTTCCTGGGTCTCGTGAGCGCTATGCTTCCCGCCGTCGGTCAGCGTTTCACCGAGAAGGTTACCGATGGCGACGAGATCGCCATGGGTCACTTCGGCTCGCTTGCCTACTATATCTCCGCTGCGGTCGGTACGCTGTTTGCCAAGGACGCCGAGGAGAACAGCACCGAGAAGATCGAGGTTCCCGAGAAGTATGCCTTCCTGCGCGACACCACCATCTCCACGGCTCTTACCATGGCTTTCTTCTACCTGGTGACTGCTTTTGCCGCTTATATCGCAGATCCTGCGGTTGTTACTGAGACCGCTGGCGGCGACAACGTGATTGTCTATGCCCTGACCTGTGCTCTGTCCTTCGCCGTCGGCGTCACCATCGTCTACAACGGCGTCCGTATGATCCTTGCCGACCTGGTCCCGGCTTTCCAGGGCATCTCCAACAAGCTGATCCCTGGCGCCATTCCCGCCGTCGACTGCGCCGTCTTCTTCCCCTATGCTCCCACCGCCGTCATCCTCGGCTTTGTCGCTTCCTTCATCGGTGGCGTGGTCGGTATGTTCATCGTGGGCGCTACCCTGGGCATCTTCATCATCCCGGGCATGGTTCCCCACTTCTTCTGCGGTGCAACTGCCGGCATCTACGGCAATGCTACCGGTGGCCGCAAGGGCGCAGCTCTTGGCGCTTTCGTCAACGGCCTGCTCATCACCTTTGCCCCTGCTCTGCTCCTGCCTGTTCTTGACGTCTTCGGCTTCGAGAACACTACGTTCGGCGACTTCGACTTCTCCGTTATTGGTATTACGCTCGGCCGCGCTGCCGAGGCCTTCGGTACCACCGGTGTCTACGCGATTCTCGCTGTCCTTCTGATCGTTGCCTTTGTCCCCAACTTCATCCACACCAAGGGCGCTGTGATCAACCACGTTGAGGAAGAGTAATCCAGGCATACGTTAAGCCCTAATCGGGCGGAGCTCCGATAACCGGCTCCTACACGGAAGCGGTGACGTCTCAAATGAGGCGTCACCGCTTTTTGTTTTGGAGTGGTTGTGAAAACGTGTTGACGAAGCATCGTCTCTGCGCCGTGAGTGGAATCAAACGCAATGAATGGCAAAAACGTTTTGCCGCTGGGGCGTTGATATAAAAATGGTAAAACCGTAAAACCGTTCGCCGAGAAGATAAAAACCCGCAGCTCACGCCTTGATAAACATAGGTAAAGTGTTTAGCAGTTTATCGGCC
>CAKTUC010000073.1 GCA_934617135.1 uncultured Collinsella sp.
GTGTGCCCCACGTTTGCCTGCGATCTGGTGGGAAGCGGCCGCTTTGCACTGGAGTCCACGTATTGCCTAGGTTGCGGAGCCTGCGTCAAGGTGTGCCCCGAGCACGCGCTCAAGCTGGTCGAGCACGATGCATCCAACCTGGTCGTCGTCGATCCCGAGGCAGAGGAAAAGGCCGCCCAGAAGGCTAAGGCCCACGAAGAAGCCCAGAAGGTGAAGGCCGAGGCAAAGGCCAAGCTCGATAAGATGCTCGATCAGGTGGAGAAGCTCGCGGACTAGTCAGCGACCCCTATCTCTGCTTCATTCGTGCCGCCGTGGCGTCCGGGTTCGCCCAGATGCTGCGGCGGCGCTATACTTATGCAGTTTGAAATGCTTGTACCAAAAGGAGCTGTCGTGTCCCTTTCCATCGGTATCGTGGGCCTGCCCAACGTGGGCAAGTCGACGCTGTTCACCGCGCTTACCAAAAAGACCGGCCTTGCCGCCAACTATCCGTTCGCCACGATCGACCCCAACGTGGGTATCGTCGACGTGCCCGATAGCCGCCTGCAAAAGCTCGCCGACATCGTCAACCCGGGCCGCATCGTGCCGGCAACGGTCGAGTTCGTCGACATCGCAGGCCTGGTGAAGGGCGCCAACGAGGGCGAGGGCCTGGGCAACCAGTTCCTGGCCAACATTCGCGAGACCGACGCCATCTGCGAGGTCGTGCGTTACTTTAAGGACCCCAACGTCATGCGTGAGGTGGGCCGCACGGGCGAGTTCGTCGACCCCGCCGGTGACGCCGACACCATCATGACCGAGCTCATCCTGGCCGACATGGGCACGCTCGAGAAGCAGCTGCCTAAGCTCGAGAAGGAGGCAAAACGCGACAAGGAGCTCATGCCCAAGTTCGAGGTCGCCAAGCGCCTGCTTGCCTGGCTCAACGAGGGCAAGCGCGCCGCATCCATGGAGATGACCGACGAGGAGCGTGCCGCCGCCAAGGGCCTGTTCCTGCTCACCATGAAGCCCATCTTGTATGTTGCCAACGTGGACGAGGATATGCTCAACGAGGACCTGGCGCCCATCGATGGTGTTAAGCCGCTGCCCATCTGCGCCAAGATCGAGGCCGAGCTTTCCGAGCTCGATCCCGAGGACGCGGCCGACTACCTGGAGAGCCTGGGCCTGGAGCAGCCCGGCCTGGACGTGCTCGCGCAGGCGGCCTATAAGCTGCTCGGCCTGCAGTCGTTCTTTACGGCTGGCGAGATGGAGGTCAAGGCCTGGACGGTGCGTCAGGGCGCGACCGCCCCGCAGGCCGCCGGTGTCATCCACACCGACTTTGAACGCGGCTTTATTAAGGCCGAGGTCATTGGCTATGACGACTACATCGAGCTCGGCGGCGAGCAGGGCGCCAAGGCTGCCGGCAAG
Organism: uncultured Collinsella sp.; assembly: GCA_934617135.1. Lineage (GTDB taxonomy): Bacteria > Actinomycetota > Coriobacteriia > Coriobacteriales > Coriobacteriaceae > Collinsella. Next base: position 1,399 of record CAKTUC010000073.1, read on the forward strand.
CTGCGTATTGAGGGCAAGGACTATGTCATGGCCGATGGCGACGTCGTGCACTTCCGCTTTAACGTGTAAGGACGACGCGCATGTTTAAATATGGCAAAAAAGCCGGCTACATGGGCGTCGCGCTGCTGGTGCTTGCGGTGCTTCCGCTGGTGGTCGCAGCGTTTGTTATCCCCAACATTGGTTCCGAAGTGGCAACGAAGTTTAACGCGGCCGGTGAGGTGACGCGCTGGGGCAAGAGCTACGAGCTGCTGGCGCTGCCGGTGCTCAACCTGCTGCTGAGCGTGGCGACGTACTTTACGGCAGGGCGCCAGGCTAAAAACAATGATGACTCCGCCGCCATGGCGCGCATCGTGTGCGAGCGCTACCTGCGCAACGGTTGCATCACGGGTGTGTTCCTCAACGTGATCAACATTTACTTTATGTACTCGGCGATTACCGGAACGGGCTTTGGCTTTGGTTTCTAGCCTGTCCTTTTAGGCAACGAGCCTGCACGCATATTCAATGGCTGCTGCGAGGCCGCCGCTCGATCGTGGTTTAAAGACCATATCGGCGGCGGCCTCGTTTTCGTATCCGGCGCCGCGAAGGGCGAGTGCGATACCGGCTTCCAGGAGAAGGGGCAGGCCGCGTTGGCTGGTTGCGATTACTACGGCCTGGTCAAGGGTGCAGCCGAACGCCTGGCATTGAGCGGCGAGCTCGCCTTGCGCTGGGTCGGGGAGTAGTGCGGTCGCAACACGGCTCGATAACAACGCAAAGGCCGTTCGTTCGTCTGGGGAAAGGTATTCGGCCTCAACGACGACAATCTTGGGCTGCACACCGTCTGCGCAACGTGATTTCTGACGCATGCAAATCGAGCAAGCCGACATAGAAAACTCCTGTGTATTCGGCAAAACGTAAACTATAGTTTACGTTTATGTTCGGCTCCATTTCAAACTCGTCTGCATGGATGAACGTGCTAAACAGATTCTTGGCAGGCGGGTCGAAGAGACACGCAGGGACCTTGGTATCTCCAAGGTTGATTTTTGTGTGGCGACAGGAATCAGCCGCCCCTATCTCGACAGAATCGAAGACGGGACGGCAAATTTCACGCTCAAGGTTCTATTTAAAATCGCACCCGCCCTTGGCATGACGGTGTCAGAGCTTCTCGAGGGTATCGAATAGGGCGTTCCCCCGCTGCGTTTGACACTCTTTGGGCGGGTCCCCCTGGCTGCGATGTGCAAAATCGCGAGTATTCAGCACCTGTTCAGCCGTAGATGGTAGCCCGAGCGGCTGGTGTTGCCTTTTTAACGGTATTTAATCCACACGCTAAATAAAAATGAGGAATAAATTTTTACTAGACGGCCCGTTCGTCCTAAAAGTTTGTCTAACAATCAGCCGATTCTGCGCCTCCGGCGGAGAAATTGCAGAATACTCCGATTTTTGTACGGCCCGAGGGGGACCACCTGTCGTTTGAGGCTGCGATAAGTGGAACTGCCTTAGGGATTACACCATCGGGATGCGGTCGTGATTGACTTGGCTGTAGAACAGGCGCTGGATTTCGGCAGCGTCGCGCGACTGGCCGAGTGCCCACATGGTTTTGGCCACGAGCGTCTCGGTGGTCATGTCGTCGCCGCGCAAAATGCCCGGATGATCGGCGTACGCGCGACCGACCTCGTAAACACCCAAGTCCAGACCTTCTTCGGGCACCTGCGTGGTCATGACGACGGTACGGCCCGAATCGACCCAGCGGAAAATCGCCTCCTGGAACGACTCACCCGACTCGCCAAACTCCGGGATGCCGCCAATGCCAAAGGTCTCCAGAATTACGGCGTCGTAGCTATCGGCCAGGGCGTCCAGAATGCCCGGGTTCACGCCGGGCGTGAGTTTGAGCACAAACACGCGCGGGTCGATGTTGTCGTAGAAACGCACCGGGTTTTCACCCTGATGCGTGCCGTGAAGCCCGTTACGCACAATGCGATCGTTGCGGATATAGGCGATGGGCGGATAGTTCACGCTAATAAATGCGTTAAAGCTCATGGTGCGCTGCTTTCGGGCGCGCGTACCGGCAATGGCCACGCCGCCAAACACGATCGAGACATCGTGCGAATGTTCGTCAAGCGCATAGAGCAGGCTCTGATACAGGTTGAGCTTGGCGTCGGTGAAAGGATTGCCCATGGGCTTTTGCGATCCGGTGAGCACGATGGGCTTGGGGCTGTCCTGAATCAGATAGGAGAGCGCCGCCGCGGTGTAGCTCATGGTGTCCGTGCCGTGCAGAATCACGAAGCCGTCGTGGTCGGCGTAGCCCTCGACGATGACATCGCGGATGCGCATCCAGTCGCTGGGGCGCATGTTGGTGCTGTCGATGTTCATGGGCTGCACGACGTCGAGTTCGCAGAGCCCCGAGATCTCGGGAACGCTTTGGGCGAGCTCCTCACCGGTCAGGGCGGGGGAGAGGCCGTTGCCGTCCTCGGTCGATGCGATGGTGCCACCCGTGGCGATGAGAAGGATGCGCTTCATGCTGGTATTCCTATCAATTATGTCGCCGCGAGGGCGGAGTCGTTCGTCAGTATTGTGGCACAGCGCACTCAATGTTCAAACGTATTACATCATCTGTAACGTTTAGTAACACTTCAGTTTGCCTCGAATGGGGCGCAGGTCGTGCGTTTGCCGTGCGCTGATGGCTATGACGGGCGCAAAGCCGCTGCTTACGTGTACACTATGAAAGTTATTTTCGTTCATTCGCGCGGGCGGGCACCGGCTCCCCGCCAACAAGAGGGGGAAACCATGGATCAACATGCTTCCGCAAAGGTCCTCGTACTCGACTTTGGTGCGCAGTACGGTCAGCTCATTGCCCGTCGCGTCCGCGACCTCAACGTGTATTCCGAGATCGTTCCCTGCGACATCTCGGCCGACGAGATTCGCGAGATGAACGCCTCCGCGCTCATCCTTTCCGGCGGTCCGGCATCTGTGTATGCCGAGGACGCTCCGTCCATCGACCCCGCCATCTTTGACCTGGGCCTTCCCGTCCTGGGCTTCTGCTACGGACACCAGATCACGGCCGTGACGCTCGGCGGCAAGGTCGGCCACTCCGAGGTGGGCGAGTACGGCCGCGCCACCATCACGCGTACGGCCGGCGCCAAGCTTTTCAACTCCACGCCCATGGAGCAGACCGTGTGGATGAGCCACCGCGACGCCGTGTCCGAGGTGCCCGAGGGCTTTACCGTTACCGCCAGCACCGACGTGTGCCCGGTTGCCGCCATGGAGTGCGCCGAGCGTAAGATCTTCACCACGCAGTTCCACCCCGAGGTCAAGCATTCCGAGTACGGCCAGCAGCTGCTGAGCAACTTCCTGTTTGAGATCTGCGGCCTGGAGCCCAACTGGAGCATGGACAACCTGGCTGAGACCATGACGGCCGAGTTCCGCGAGAAGGTTGGCGACGACCGCGTGATCCTGGCCCTGTCCGGCGGCGTTGACTCCTCCGTCGTGGCTGCCCTGGGCGCTCGCGCCGTTGGTAAGCAGATGACCTGCGTGTTCATCAACCACGGCCTGCTGCGCAAGGGTGAGCCCGAGCAGGTGGAGGAGGTCTTCACCAAGCAGTTCGACGTCGACTTTATCCACGTTCACGCCGAGGACCGCTA
>CAKTUC010000074.1 GCA_934617135.1 uncultured Collinsella sp.
TGTATAAGAACGCGCAAAGCTGGCAACAATACTTCTCGAACAACGTGAAGCCGCCCCGTAGGGCGGCCGCCCCAAGAGAGGTGATTCCATGAGAATCGATAAGCTAGCAATGACGTCGCGCGAGGCGCTGCAGACCGCCATGAGCACGGCCGCCGACGCGCAGGCCGGCTCGGTGGAGCCGATCCACCTGCTGTCCGCCCTGCTCGGTGCCGGTGAGCGCAACATCTCCGTGATCATCGAGCGCATCGGCGCCGACCCGGCTCAGCTCGCGCGCTCTACGCAGGATGCCATCGACCACGCGCCCAAGGTTTCGGGCGAGGGCCAGCAGATGGGCCTGTCCAACGAGCTCGTCCGTGTCATCGAGAAGGCCGAGAAGAAGGCCACCAAGATGGGCGACAGCTTTGTGGTGACCGAGCATCTGCTGATGGCGCTTGCCGAGGACAAGGGCGAGGCGGGCCGTGTGCTGCGCGACGCCGGCGTTACCAAGGAACGCATCGAGCAGGTCTACGAGGAGCTGCGCGGTGATGACCGCGTGACGTCTGCCGAGGACAAGACCCAGTTTGAGGCCCTGGAGCAGTACGGCCGCAACATCTGCGACCTCGCCCGCGCCGGAAAGCTCGACCCGGTCATCGGCCGTACCGACGAGATCCGTCGCACCATCCAGGTCCTGTCTCGTCGCACCAAGAACAACCCCGTGCTCATCGGCGAGCCGGGCGTCGGCAAGACGGCCATCGTCGAGGGCATCGCCCAGCGTATCGTGGCCGGCGACGTGCCGAGCACCCTGCGCGACCGCGACCTCATCGAGCTCGACATGAGCGCGCTGGTCGCCGGCGCCAAGTATCGCGGCGAGTTCGAGGACCGCTTGAAGGCAGTGCTCAAGGAAGTGCAAAAATCTGAGGGCAAGGTCATCCTGTTCATCGACGAGCTCCACACCATCGTGGGCGCGGGTGCCACCGAGGGCTCCATGGACGCCGGCAACATCCTCAAGCCGGCGCTCGCCCGTGGCGACCTGCACGCGATCGGCGCAACCACGCTCGACGAGTACCGCAAGTACATCGAGAAGGACGCGGCGCTCGCTCGTCGTTTCCAGACCGTTCTGGTGAGCGAGCCCACCGTCGAGGACACCATCTCGATTCTGCGTGGCCTCAAGGAAAAGTACGAGATCTTCCACGGCGTGCATATCACCGATAGCGCGCTCGTGGCCGCCGCCGACCTCTCCGATCGCTACATCGCCGACCGCTTCCTGCCCGACAAGGCCATCGACCTGGTCGATGAAGCGGCAAGCCGCCTGCGCATGGAGCTCGACAGCATGCCGGTCGAGATCGACGCCACCACGCGTCAGCTCACCCAGCTGCAGATCGAGGAGCAGGCGCTCATGAAGGAGACCGACGACGCCTCCAAGGAGCGTCTTGAGGCCTTGCGCCAGGAGATCGCCGAGGTCCAGGAAAAGCTCAACGTGCAAAAGGCCGGCTGGCTCAACCAAAAGAACGCCATCGACCACGTGCAGGAGCTCAAGGGCCAGCTCGACGAGGCCAAGAGCGAGGAGGAGCGCGCGACGCGCAACGGCGATCTGGGCCGTGCGTCCGAGCTGCGCTATGCCGTGATCCCGGGCCTGCAGCAGCAGATTCAGGAGTCCGAGGCCGCGCTCGAGGCGCAGAAGGAGCAGGATGGCGAAGGTCTCAACGAGCAGGTGACCTCCGATGAGATCGCCGAGGTCGTGAGCGCCTGGACCGGCGTGCCCGTTTCCAAGATGATGCAGGGCGAGCTCGACAAGCTCAAGGGCCTGGAAGGCGAGCTGCATAAGCGTGTCATCGGCCAGGATGAGGCCGTCTCCGCCGTCGCCGCGGCCGTGCGCCGCAGCCGTGCGGGCCTCTCCGATCCGGACAAGCCCATCGGCAGCTTCTTCTTCCTGGGCCCCACTGGCGTGGGCAAGACCGAGCTCGCCAAGGCGCTGGCCGAGTGCTTGTTCGACGACGAGCGCGCGCTCGTGCGTATCGACATGTCCGAGTACATGGAGAAGTTCAGCGTCCAGCGTCTGATCGGTGCGCCCCCGGGATACGTGGGTTACGACGAGGGCGGCCAGCTCACCGAGGCCGTGCGCCGTCGTCCGTACTCCGTGATCTTGCTCGACGAGATGGAGAAGGCTCATCCGGACGTCTTCAACGTGCTGCTGCAGGTGCTTGACGACGGTCGTCTGACCGACGGCCAGGGTCGCCAGGTGTCCTTCAAGAACACGATCATCATCATGACGTCCAACGTGGGCTCCAAGGCCATCGCCGACCTGTCCGGCAAGGACGAGGAGGAGATGCGCCATCAGGTCGACGCGGCCATGGCTCAGACCTTCCGCCCCGAGTTCCTCAACCGTATCGACGATATCGTGGTGTTCCATCCGCTCGGTATGGCGCAGATCGAGAAGATCGTCGACATCCAGCTCGCCGACGTCCGCGCGCGTCTGGCCAAGGAGCGCATGACGCTTGCCATCACCCCGGCGGCCAAGCAGATGCTCGCCGTGGGCGGCCTGGACCCGGTCTTTGGCGCTCGTCCGCTCAAGCGCCTGGTGCAGCGCGAGGTCGTGGACGCCATCGCGGCGGCTATCATCGATGGCACGGTGCGCGAGGGCGATCAGGTGACGGTTGACGTCGACAAGGACGGCGGCTTTACCGTCGTGTGCGACAACACGCCGTCGGCCACCTACGAGGTCCCCGACGCCGAGTAATTTTTTGGGACACGCCTTAAAATCTACCAGCTCGTCTCTAAACGCCAAGGGCGACGGATCCAATTGGGTCCGTCGCCCTTTTTTCGTGCGACAATCGATGATGTCGAACGTGAGTACATGGCAAGGAGATATGCAGATGAACGACGAGGACAAGACGAACACACCGGCGACCGAGGCGGTGCCCGCGGCACCCAAGCCTGCGCCTAAGCCGGCGCCCAAACCGCGCGACCCCTTCATTCGTGCCGAGAACGAGGACGACGACGGCTACGATCCCTACAGCGATCGCCGCCCCGAGCGCGAGCCGATGTTCGAAGCCGATCCCTGGCGCTGAGTGCCACCCAAAAGGCCACCAATAAGTTGCGGTGAAATAGGGACTGTTTTGCGGTTTGGCCAGCAAAAACAGTCCCTATTTCACCGCAACTGCGTTAGGGACGTGGGTGTTGGGCGGCTGTTTTTGGGTCGGCTAGTCCTGGGCCTTGATGCTCGGCAGGAGAATCTGGGCGAGGTAGTCGGTCTCGAGTTTGGTCGCGGTGTCGGCCTTGCCGTCTTTGCCGACCAGTACGTTCTTGATCTGGCTATACGTATAGCGGTTGCCGGTCGTGAGCTCGACAAGCCCAATCGCCGTATCCATGGGGTAGGTCGACACGGGATCCTGCGTGCGCCCGTTGATGGTCTGCGGAATTACATACGGATAGACGGGCCCGCTGGCATAGACCGTATAGCCGTTGCCCAGGCTGGCCGTACCTAAAACCGTATCGCCGTCATCGGGCGTAAAAGTCTCGCCATCGCGCACGGCGACGAGCGTCACGAGCGGCGTGTTGGCGTCGCCGTCCAGATAAATGCACAGCGTGCTGCCGTTTTGCCAGGTTGCGACCTTGCCGTACCACTCAACCGGAATATCGAGCTGATACAGATTCGTTGCCTTGTGTCGAGCATCAGCATCGCGGGCAGACTGCGCCTCGCTTGCGCTCACGGCGTTGGCGGCGGCATCACGGCGCGTGATTGCGGCCTGCTGAAGTATCTTGGCGGCAGCAGCAGAGCTCGCGCCGCCCTCCTCGGCATACTTGGCGGCGGCGTCGATCTGGTCGTCGGTCACTGTATCCGTCGAAGGCACCTTGAGCTTAAAGATGGCCTCACCGCGCAAATCCTGTCCGTCGCTTTTGATAGTGACCTGCGCCTTGGTGGTCGGGACGGTGTAGATGGTGCCGTCAGCCGCGATGGGGGAGGCGGCAATGGAGAGCGTGTAATCGCCGGGTAGCAGTTTGATGCCACGGCCGTGCTCGTCAACATAGAGCGTTTCGCTCACGGAAGAACCGTCGGAGTCCTGCCCGCTCACCTGCACGGGAATCTTGGAGCCAGTTGAGCAGTCGAGCCCCGCGGCATGCACGCCAATCTGCACCGACATCATGGTGTGCGCATTGGCGGCGACAACGGCAGCCTGTTCCTGTTGGTATCCGTTCCAGGCGGCATAGCCTGCGCCGCCCGCGACAAGCGCGACGGCCACAACGCCGGCAACCATCAGGTTGCGGCGCTTGGGCGACATCTTACGATGACGAACCTCGGCCTCATGTGCCGAAGGAACGGACGGTAGGGGAATATCGCCCATGGCGATGGTCTCGTCCACGGCAGGCGCGGAGCCCAGGCCGGGGAGTTCGCGGGTGAGCGAATCGTCGACAGGCAAGCTGCCGAGCAGGACGGTTTCCTCGCTTGCGCCGGATTCGGGCTGGTCGTCCGCCTCGCCTTCGGAGCTCACGCGGTCGCCATCGTCTTCGGCAGCCTCAACGCTATCGTCTGCGTCCCGATCATCGGGTTGCGTCTCGTCGTCCGCCTTGCCCTGCGCGTCGGCCCCCGCATCGTCAAACGCAATCTCGCCCAGCGCGATTCTGTCTAGGCTCTCCAGGGCCTCAGCACACGCTTCTGCATCTTGAGCCGCATCCTCGCGCCCCATCGTCTCATCACTCATATATCCCCCAATGCAACGTCGGCTCAACACTGTACCCAAAATCGGTGCCATATAGAGCCACCACGCAATTTGAAATTCGATTTAATGTGAGCGTAAATCCGACCCAAAGTCACGGCACCAAAAAGCCCCCGGAACGCGAGCGAATCGCGTTCCGGGGGCTGCGTGAGGCATTGGATCGAAAGCCTGGCAAGCGGGATTACGCCCAGGTGCCGACGACGACCAACACGTTACTCGGCGTGCGCGTAATCAACCTTGGCGCGGCGGGCGGTGGCCTTCTCCCAATCGCTGGTGCCCTCAAAGACGTCCTGCTTGTAGGG
>CAKTUC010000075.1 GCA_934617135.1 uncultured Collinsella sp.
CTCGATGTCGTGTTTCACTCTCAAGTCGACACGCATAAAAAGCCTCCCATTTCTCGTGTCCAAGAAATGGGAGGCAGTTCAAACACGGGACGGCAGCCGCTTTTTGCTATCAACTGGTGCAATGGGGTCAGGTTTACATGCACCAAGTTAGTGCAAAGTAACCTGACCCCCATGCACCAAGGGGTTGCCTAGAGGGCGCAGGCCACTTTATAGCCGTCGCCGATGGCGTCGCGGATGTTGCCGCACTTGTTGGCGTCGCCCAGCACGTGGGTGGTAACGCCGGCAGCTGCCAGGTCGTCGGCGAGCTTAGTGTTGGGACGGTAGCCCATGGCGAGCACCAGCGTATCGGCACCGGTGATGGTGTGGATCTCGCCGTCCTTCTCGTAGCTGATAGTGTCCTCGGTGATCTCGGTCACCTTGGCCTCGGTCAGCACGTGAACGCCCTTAGAGAGCATGCGCGTGATAAGTACCGCGCGGCCGGCGCCGCCCTCGTTGGCGGCGAGCGTCTTGGTCATCTCGATGACGGTGACGTCGCGGTTGGCCGGCGACAGGTCGTTGACCAGCGGAGCCAGGTAGTCAGCCGTCTCGCAGCCGACGGTGCCGCCGCCCACGATGACGATCTTCTTGCCCGGGAAGGCGTTGCCGCCTAGCAGGTCGTCAGCCGTCATGACCTGCTTAAAGTTCTGCATAAAGGCCGGAGCGATGGGCTCGGCACCATAGGCCAGGACGACCTCGTACCCGGCGTAGTCACGCTGAATGTCCTCGGCAGAAAGCTCGGTACCAAAGACGCACTTCACGCCGGCCTCGGCCAGACGACGATACTGGTACTTGATCACGCGGGTGAGCTCCTGCTTTGCCGGCGGAACGGCTGCGATGCGCATCTCGCCGCCCGGCTCGTCCTGCTTGTCCACGAGCACCACGTTATGGCCGCGCTTGGCGGCAATGAACGCCGCCTCCATGCCAGCGGGACCGGCGCCCACAACGAGCACGTTCTTGGCCTCGGCGGCAGGCTCGTAGCCAGCCTCGTCACGCTCGACATCGGGATTAACGGTGCAGGAAATACGCTTGCCGAACATGATGCCGTTCAGGCAGCGCAGGCAGCCGATGCAGGGGCGAATCTCGTCGGCGTTGCCGGCAGCCGCCTTGTTGCAGAACTCGGCATCGCACAGGTTGGCGCGGCCCATCATGCAGATGTCGGCGGCACCGTCCTCGATCAGCTCCTCGGCAATCCATGCCTCGTTGATGCGGCCGACCGTGGCGACGGGAATGTTAACGTGCTTTTTGATCTCACGCGAGCAGGCGGCGTGCGAGGCCTGCTGGGTACCAGCGGCGGGAATCGCGGAGCCGCGCTTGATGGTGGTGCCACCCGACACGTGGATCATGTCGACGCCGGCCTTCTCCAGGCGACGCGAGACGTAGATCATATCGTTGAGGGTCAGGCCACCATCGGTGTACTCGTCGCCCGAAATACGGACGTCGATGATAAAGTCCTTACCGCAGCGCTCGCGAATCTCGGCGATGACCTCGAGCAAGAAGCGCATGCGGGCGTCGAGCGAACCACCGTACTCGTCGGTACGCTTGTTGTAGAGCGGGGTCAAAAAACCGCCGAGCATACCGTGGGCGTGAGCCGCATGGACCTCGACGCCATCGACGCCGGCCTTCTGCATACGCACGGCAGCGTCGCCAAACTGGTGCGTGAGCTCGTGAATCTCGTCAACCGTAATGGGGCGCGGCGCCTCGCGGGCATAGGACGGGCCCACGAAGGACGGGGCGATCAGGCGCGGCGTGCCCGGAATGTTGAAGGCCATGTAGGCGGGGTGGAAGAGCTGCGGCATGATCTTGCAACCATACTCGTGCACAGCGGCGGCGAGCTTTTCCCAGCCAGGGATAAACGTGTCGTCGTAGCAGCACATATCGCCCGGCAGATAGGTATAGGTGGGCTCGACCGTCACGACCTCGGTAATGATGAGGCCCACGCCGCCCTTGGCGCGGGCGCGGTAGTGGTCGACCAGGTCGTCGGTCACATAGCCGTGATCGGCCAGGTTGGTGGACACCGGCGGCATAAAGACGCGGTTCTTGACCTCGGTCGTACCAACCTTGATGGGGCTAAAGAGCATCGGATAGGCGGAGGACTCCATACAGGCTTCCTTTCGTTTGAGCCGCGTGGCGGCACTTGCTAACCCTCTTATCGTATCAGCACCCGTCCAGCACGCAACCTCACACGCTCCCCCACCTTTTGCTCGACCCATAAAAAAGTTGCGGTGGAATACGGAGCAATTGGGGCTTTTATCAGCCAAAACAGTCCGTATTTCACCGCAACTGATAAGGGTGGGATGGGTTAGAGGCCCAGGTAGGGTGTCATGCCTTCGACGGCGAGCTTGGCGCCGGCTACGGCATGGACGACCGTCAACGGGCCATTGACCACGTCGCCGGCGGCAAAGACGCCGGGCACGGTGGTCATACCGCGTTCGTCGACCGAAAGCAGGCCGCGATGGTCGGTCTCCAGACCGCCCGTCGTAAGCACGAGCTTGTCCTTGGGCACCTGCGAGGCCGCGATGACGATGGTATCGGCCGCGGCGTGATCGAGCTCTTCCTCGTAGCCCACCACGTTGTTGTCCTCGTCGAAGATGGCTGTCTCGAACACCGGGCCATTATCGTCGATGGCGCAGATGGCCTTGCCGCACACGATCTCGGCGCCGTCAAGCTCGGTCAGCTCGACCTCGTCGTCAATTGCCGAGATATGGCGCGAACGGGCATACACGGTAACCTTGCGGGCACCTGAGCGCAGCGCCGTGCGGGCAACATCCATCGCAACGTTGCCGGCGCCGATGACCGCCACGTTCTGCCCGATCGCCACACTCGTGGGGTCGACCAGATAGTCGATACCAAACAGCACGTTGCCGCGCGACTCGCCGGGAATCCCCAGCTTGCGGGCACGCCAAGTGCCGGTGCCCACAAAGACCGCGTCATAGCCGTCGCGCAGCAGATCGTCGATATGCAGCGCGCCGCCGATGGTGGTCGAGGGGCGCACGCGCACGCCGAGCGAGCACATCACGTGGCGGTACTTTTGCACCAGCGAGCGCGGCAGGCGGAACTCGGGGATGCCGTACTCCAGCACGCCGCCGATCTCGGGGCGCTGCTCAAACACGGTGACAGCGCAGCCCAGCTGGGCCATCTTAATGGCAACGGTAATACCGGCAGGGCCCGAACCGACCACGGCGACCTGCTTGCCGCACGACGGCGCAGGCTCCCACTCCTTGCGGTCGAGATACGCCGTGGAGATATAGTTCTCGATGCTCGAGAAATGCACCGGCGTGCCCTTGCGACCTTGAATGCACGAACCCTCGCACTGGCCCGAATGGTTGCACACCATGGAGCAGACCGCGCTCATGGGGTTGTTCTGGAACAGCAACTCGCCCGCTTCCTCCAGACGACGCTGCTTAAACAGATCGATGACCTGTGGGATAGGCGTCTGAACCGGGCAGCCCTTGATCTGGCAGAACGCCCTTTTACAACCCAGACAACGATTTGCTTCCTCGACAATGTGGATAGCCACGCGATTCCCCTCTGATTCGCATCAACACAATAACGGGCAGTTCCAGATGCTGCCCAGTACCGGCAAGACGGCCGCCCGTAGCGGCCGCCAGCCACGCTACATCTCCCGATGCGCGCCTTCGCAACGGGCAGACATACGCTTGAGCGTCGTCAAGCAGCCGGCCGCCGTCGCCGGCACGCTGTTCTCGACCACACACGGAATGCCCGGGCAGGCAGCAGCGGCCCAGGCGACGATGGGCTCAAAGTCGTAACGGCCCGTCTCGCCCACGCCATGGCATACCAGGCGCGAGCCCGTGCCGTCGCACCAGCCGGCCTCATCCTCGTTGTTCACGACCTCGTAGTCCTTGGCATGCAGCACGCGAACCTTGCTGCCGCACAGATAGAGCATGTGCGACGTAATCTCCTGCGCCTCGCCGACAACGCTGGGGTGTAGTAGCGACACCGGGTCGTAAATCACGCCGAGCGCCGCGCTCGGCACGCGCTCGAGCACCTCGCGGCACCGCTGGGGCGTGTTAACCGTCTCGTTCCAGCCGGGCTCGATCAAAACCTGCCCGCCCATGGCCTCGGCGCGCGTGCAGACATATTTGAGACCCTCAACAAACGCATCGAGCGCCTCATCGGTCATGCGGTCGTCCGCTACGGCGTTCTGCACATTGGGACGACCGGTCTCGGTGCCCACCGGACAGCCGCCGAGCATCTTGGCAAAGTTCAGGCATGCCTCGTACTCGGCAAAGTTGTCCATAAGCTGTTGGCGGTCGGGAGTCGCCAGGTTTTTATAGCAGCCGAAAACAGCGACCGAAACGCCTGCCTCGTCGAGCACCGCGCGCAGGTGGTCGGCAAGCTCGCGCGTCAGGCCCAAGCGGTTGATGCCCATCGACTTATAGAGCACCTTGCTCGGCAGCTGGATGCACGAAAAGCCCAGCTCGCCCGCCATGCGAATGCGCTCCTCGACCGTTCCCTGCGGAAGGTCGTGCAGGCGCACGCCCGGAGTAATGGCCCCCACGCTATTCACATCCCTTGCAAGCGTTGATACCCGGGGTGTATCCGCCAAACGGGTCCTCGATGGAGCACACGCCCGAAGGGGCCAACGGGTCGCGCTTGCCAGCCAGCTTGTCGTGGTGCATGGTCTCGATATAGGCCAGCACCAGCGGCGCCACGCCCTTTGCGTCGTTTTTGACGATGGGCTCGCTCATGTAGTAGCCAAACGTGCCCTCGCGGTGTGTGGTGTTGCCCAGGCCCGC
>CAKTUC010000076.1 GCA_934617135.1 uncultured Collinsella sp.
ACGTTGCCAAAGGTCGAGGACATGCTATTCCTCCTCGAGCGTGACCTTGCCGCCCAGCAGGCGGTAGTGGTCGAAGAAATCGGGATAGGACTTGTTGACGGCCTCGGCGCCGTGGATCACGACCTCGCCGGTGGCGCGGCTTGCGGCGATGGCGGCCATCATGGCGATGCGGTGGTCGTTGTGCGAATCGACCTCGCCGCCGGTAAAGGCATCGACGCCCTTGATGATGAGGTCGTCACCGGCGATGCGCACCTGCGCGCCCAGCGCGGTGAGCTCGCGGGTGGTGGTGACCAGACGGTCGGATTCCTTGATGCGCAGGCGCGCGCAGTCACGGATGAATGTGCGGCCCTGAGCCAGCGATGCTACGGCCGAGATAACAGGCACCAAGTCCGGAATGTCGTGGGCGCTCATCTCAAAGCCGGCGAGTTTGTCGGACTGGACGGTGGCGGCGTTCGTGGAGCGCACGATGCGGGCGCCAAAGCGCGAAAGCGCAGCGAGCACGTTGCGGTCGCCCTGTGCGGAGCTCAGCGACACGCCCTCGACGGTGATAGGGTCGGTGCCGATGGCGCCGGCGCACAGCCAAAAGGCGGCGTTGGACCAGTCGCCCTCGACGGCTACGTTGCCGGGCGTGCGGTACGAGCCGCTGTTCACGCGGAAGTTCGTTACCTCGGGTTGGCCGTCCTTAGCCGGAATACGCTCGACGTTGACCTCGACGCCGAAGGCCTTCATGGCCTGAATCGTCAGGTTGATGTAGGGACGGCTCTCGATGAGGCCGGTCACCTGCACGCAGGAGGGCTGGGCTAGCAGCGGCGCTGCCAGCAGCAGGCCCGAGATGTACTGTGAGCTCACGTTGCCCGGCAGCACAAAGGTGCCCGGACGCATGCGGCCGCTCGTCTTGAGCGGAAAACCGCCCAGGCCCTGCAGGTCGCAACCGGCGGCGATGATCTCGTCCGAGAGTGGGGAGAGCGGGCGGGCGCCCAGGCGGCCCTGGCCCACAAAAGTGGCCTCCGCACCCAGCGCGCAGGCCACCGGCAGCATAAAGCGCAGCGTGGAGCCGCTCTCGCCGCAGTCGAGCGTGCCGCCGGCGAGGGCCTTGAGCAGGCCAAATTCAACGCTCTTCATGGTGGGGTGGACCTGGAAGCCGTCCTCGACGGTTTCGATGCGGGCGCCCAGGGCCGTAAGGCAGCGCACCGTGGCCTCGATATCGGCGCAGGTGGTGTTGCAGGTGACGTGCGTCTCGCCGTTGGCAAGCGCGGCGCAGATGATGAGGCGATGCGCCATCGACTTGGACGCGATGGCGGGAACCGTGCCCTTGAGCGGGGACGGGGTGATGCGGGCTAGCATGCGGAAGCGTCTCCCTTCTGGCCGAGGCCCTCGGCAATTAAATCGTGGAAGGTGGAAAGTGGCGTGCGGTCGATACTGCAGCGGCCGATGCCGTGCGGAATCACCAGGTCGATGGTGTCGCCCGCGCGCTTTTTGTCGTGGAGCGCCTCGGCAAAGACGGCATCGGCATCCAAGTTGCAGCGGGTCTTGAGGCCGTGGCGGGCGCAGAGCTTCTCAATACGACCGGGCAGCTCGGCGTCGCAAATGCCATGTAGGGCCGCGGCACGCGTGATGATGCCCATGCCGATCGACACGCAGTTGCCGTGGCCGAGCTCAAAGTGCTCGCAGGCCTCGACGGCGTGTCCGGCGCTGTGTCCAAAGTTGAGCAGCTTGCGCTGGTTGGTCTCGCGCTCATCGGCAACGACCACGGCGCGCTTGATGTCGATATTGCGGGCGATGATGAGCGCCACGCGAGCCACGTCCTTGTTGAGGAGTTCCAGCGTGAGCGGGGTCTTCTCCAGCTCGTCGAAAAGCTCGGGATCGGCGATCACGGCGTGCTTGACGACCTCGCCGCAGCCGTCGGCGAACTGCTCGGGCGTGAGGGTCGCCAGACACCCCACGTCGGCGATAACAACGCTCGGCTGCCAAAAGGCGCCGGCCAGGTTTTTGCCAGCGGCCAGGTCGATGGCCGTCTTACCGCCGACCGACGAATCCACCATGGCGAGCAGGCTCGTGGGGATCTGCACAAACTTGCAGCCGCGCATGTAGGTGGCGGCCGCAAAGCCGGCCACATCGCCCACGACGCCGCCGCCGAGCGCCACGATCACGTCGGAGCGCGAAAGCTCGTGCTCGGCCACAAACTCCAAAATGGCAACGTAGGTCTCGGCGCGCTTATGGGCCTCGCCGGCCTCGAAGGTGCAGATGCTCACCTCGTAGCCAGCTACCTCCAGGCTCTGCTTAACGGGCATCTGGTAGAGCGGACCTACGTTGGTGTCCGTCACGATGACGGCGCGCGAGCCGCCGGCGGTGGCGCGCACAAGCTCGCCCGCCTGCTCCAGCAAAAACGTGCCCACATGTACCTGGTAGGGGCGTGCGGTGTCGATATCGATGGTAATCGCCATAAGCTTCGGTCCTTTCGACCTGGCGTGATAGGTGGTCTAGTGGGAGGCCTCGTCGTCGAGCGCGCGCTTGATGCGGTCGCCCTCGGCAAGGAGATTCTCCAGATAGCGCTGGTCGCGGTCCTTAAGGGCACGGCTGTAGGCGCCGAGCGATTCGATCAGATGGTCGATCTCGAAGGCGAGCGCGTCGGCGTCGTCGATCATGAGCTCGGACCACATCTGCGGATTGAGATGCGCCACGCGGGTGAGGTCACGGTAGCTGCCGGCCGAAAAGCCGTGGTGGAGCTGGGCGGTCGGGCTCTTTACATAGGCGTTGGAGACGACGTGCGCGAGCTGGCTCGTAAAGGCGATGACGCGGTCGTGCTCGGCGGCGCTCGTTACGCTGAACTTGCCAAAGCCCAAGGGTCGCACCATCTCGCGCACCTGGCCCAAAAGCTCCAGCTTAAGTGCGTCGTCCACCGCGGGCGGTACAAGCACGAGCGGTGCGCCCTGGAACAGGTCAGCGCGGGAGTGCGCGTAGCCCGAGAACTGCGTGCCCGCCATGGGGTGCGCGCCCACAAAGTAAAAGCCGTGCTCGCGGGCGAGCTCAAAGGCGCGCTCGCACACGATGCCCTTGACGCCCACGGTGTCGATCACCACGGGGCCCATGATGGCCTCGGTGTCGGTGGCGTCGGCGAGTGCCTGGGCGTGCGTCTCGAGCCACTCGATGCAAGCCTCGGGGTAGCAGGCCAGGACGATGATGTCGCACTCGCCGAGCGTCTCGTCGTTGAGTTCGCCGGCGACGGTGCCCATGCTGGCGGCCGTCATGACGTCGTCGTCGGGGTCCCAGGCCAGCACGCGGACGCCCGCCTGCGCATAGCCGCGGGCAAAGCTGCCTCCGATCAGTCCCAGGCCCACGATGCCGGCGCACTTGGGGCCGCCCTGGTTAACGCGTGCGTTTCTCACCGTACCCATGGGCTACTCCTGAACGGTCTCTTGGCAGACGACCTCGCGGATGGCGCGGATACGGCGCATGGTGTCGTCGAACTGGTCGGGGGTGAGCGCCTGGGCGCCGTCGGACCAGGCGCGGCTCGGCTCGTCGTGGACCTCGATCTCCAGGCCGTTGGCACCGCAAGCGGTCGCGGCGAGCGCCATGGGCTCAACGTAGCGGGTGTAGCCGGTGGCGTGGCTGGGGTCGGCGACGACGGGCAGGTGCGACAGGTGGTGCAGGACTGGCACGGCGTTGAGGTCGAAAGTGTTGCGGGTGCGGGTTTCGAAGGTGCGGATGCCGCGCTCGCACAGGATGACGTTGTCGTTGCCCTCGCTCATGATGTACTCGGCGGCCATAAGCAGCTCGTCGATCGTGCCGGACATGCCGCGCTTGAGCAGGATCGGGGTCTGCGTCTTGCCGACCTCTTTGAGCAGGGGGAAGTTCTGGGCGTTGCGGGCGCCGATCTGCATGACGTCGATCTTCTTGTCCAAGAAGACCTGCACGTCGCGCGGATCCATGATCTCGGTGACGATCGGCATGTCGAGCTCGGCGGACGCCTCGCACAGCAGGTCCAGGCCGGCGGGGCCCATGCCCTGGTAGGCGTACGGGGAGGTGCGGGGCTTGTAGGCGCCACCGCGCAGCATCGTGGCGCCGGCGGCCTTCACGCGGCGTGCGATGCGGATGAGGTTCTCGCCCTCGACGGAGCACGGGCCGGCGATGACCTGGAACTGGTCGCCGCCGATCTTGACGCCGTGGCCGCAGTCGATGACGGAGTCCTCGGGGTGGAACTTGCGGTTGGCGCGCTTGAACGGCTCGGAGACGCGCTGCACGCGCTCGACGACGTCCATGGACTCGAGCAGGAACGGGTCGATCTTGGTCGTGTCGCCCACCAGGCCGATGATGGTCTCGTTCTCGCCGCGCGAGACGTCGGTCTTGAGACCCTTCTTCTCAATCCAGCTGACGATGTGGCTGACGGCCTCGTCGCTGGCGCTCTGCTTTAAAATTGCAATCATGGTGTGCCTCTCACCTCGATGGATAGCCCTTGCAAAAACGGCCCGCATCGCGAGCCGTATTATATGGTGCATGAGAGTTTATACTATCTGACTCACTTTTGCCTTCTAAAGTGAGGTGTTGCGCCGTGTCTCCCACGGAATTGCAAAGCTTTTTCTTTTATTTTGATAGCCCACGGTGCACTTGGGTATAATGCTTTCCGTTCGCCCTATTAGCTCAGGGGATTAGAGCGTCTGCCTCCGGAGCAGAAGGCCGTTGGTTCGAATCCAACATGGGGCACCAT
>CAKTUC010000077.1 GCA_934617135.1 uncultured Collinsella sp.
AAACTATGGCGCCGCCCGCAGGCGCGCCGTCCGTCAGATGAGGAGTCGCCCATGACCCAGCCCTTGCCCTGGGAAAAGAACACCGCCGCGCCCGTCCCGCCCGCGCCGGAGCCCGTGCCGCTCGATGCGTACGCTGCTCCCGCCGCGCCGGAGCCCGAGCTCGTTCCGCTCGACATCTACGACGCTCCGGCTCCCGCGCCCAAGCCCGCCAAGCCGCTCGTCGACATCGATAGCCTTAATCCCGCCCAGCGCGAGGCGGTCCTGACCACCGAGGGCCCGCTGCTGGTCCTCGCCGGCGCCGGCTCGGGCAAGACCCGCGTTCTGACCTTCCGCATCGCGCATATGCTTGGCGACCTGGGCGTTAAGCCCTGGCAGGTCCTGGCCATCACGTTTACCAACAAGGCCGCGGCCGAGATGCGCGAGCGTCTGGCAGCGCTCATCCCCAGTGGCACCCGCGGCATGTGGGTGTGCACCTTCCACGCCATGTGCGTGCGCATGCTGCGCGAGGACGCCGACCTGCTGGGCTACACCGGTCAGTTCACCATTTACGATGACGACGACTCCAAGCGCATGGTGCGCGACATTATGCAGGCGCTCGGCATCGAGCAAAAGCAGTTCCCCATCAATATGATCCGCAGCAAGATCAGCTCGGCCAAAAACGCCATGATCGGCCCCGAGGACATGCTCAAGAGTGCCGATAGCCCCAACGACAAAAAGGCCGCGCAGGTCTATATGGAGCTGGAACGCCGGCTGCGCGCTGCCAACGCCATGGACTTCGACGACCTACTCGTGCGCACGCTCGAGCTGCTGCGCACCCGTCCCGAGGTACTCGACAAGTACCAGGAGCGCTTCCGCTACATTAGCGTCGACGAGTATCAGGACACCAACCACGTCCAGTACGAGATCGCCAACCTGCTGGCCGCCAAGTACCAAAACCTCATGGTCGTGGGCGACGACGACCAGTCCATTTACAGCTGGCGCGGTGCCGACATCACCAACATCCTAGACTTCGAGAAGGACTTTAAAAACTGCAAGACCGTCAAGCTGGAGCAGAACTACCGCTCCACGGGTCATATCCTGAGCGCCGCTAACGCCGTGGTGCGCCACAACTCGCAGCGCAAGGACAAGCGCCTGTTTACGGCCGAGGGCGATGGCGAGAAGATCCAGGCCTTCCAGGCGAGCGACGAACGCGACGAGGGCCGCTGGATTGCCGGCGAGATTGAGAAGCTGCATTCCAAGGGCACAAGCTACGACGACATCGCCGTGTTCTACCGCACCAACGCGCAGTCACGTATCCTCGAAGATATGTTCCTGCGCGCAGGTGTGCCCTACAAGATTGTGGGCGGCACACGATTCTTCGACCGTGCCGAGATCCGCGATGTCATGGCCTACCTCAAGATGATCGTGAACCCGGCAGACGAAATGAGCGTCAAGCGCGTCATCAACACGCCGCGCCGCGGCATCGGCTCCACCTCGATTCAAAAGATTGAGCAGTTGGCACGCGAAAACCGCTGCTCGTTCTTCCAAGCTTGCGAGATCGCGACGGCAGAGACCGGCATGTTTAGCGCCAAGGTACGCAACGGCCTGTCGAGCTTTGTGGCGCTGGTGCGCGAGGGCCGCCGCATGGACGGCGAGCTCAAGGACGTCGTCGAGATGATTGTCGACAAGACGGGCCTGATTCAGGCGTTTCGCGCCGAGGGCACCATGGAGTCCGAGAGCCGTGCCGAGAACATTCAGGAATTCCTGGGTGTCGCCGCCGAATTTGAGGAGACGCACGAGGATATCGAGGGCACGCTCGAGAGCTTGGAAGAGCTGCGCGCGGCCGGTGTTGCCGATGTACCTGCGGGTGCTGAGCCCGAGCCCGTCGTGGTGAGTGCGCCCGCGCCCGAGCCTGGTCCGTCTGCGCCTGTGTCCTCGTTTGAGGCACTCGTCGGCGCGCGCGATGCTGCGGGTTCCAATCCGCTCGACAGCTTGGCCGCCCCGGCGCTCTCGCCGCAGGATGCCCTGGCCGCCGCTATCGCTGGCAACGCCTATGCCGCGCCGACGGAGCTGCCGGCCGGCGCCGTGCATGCCGACGAGATCGAGCGCACCTATGGACCGCTCACCTGCAAGGCGCTTCCTGCTCTCATGGAGTGGCTGGCCCTGCGCTCCGACTTGGATTCCCTGGCCGGCGAGACGCATGCCATCACCATGATGACCATCCACTCCGCCAAGGGCCTGGAGTTTCCGGCGGTCTTCGTGGCCGGCATGGAAGAGGGCATCTTCCCGCACGTACACGACTTTGGCGGCAGCGATGATCCGGGCAAGCTCGAGGAGGAGCGTCGCTTGGCCTATGTCGCCATCACGCGCGCCCGCAAGCGCCTGTTCCTGACGTATGCGGCCACGCGCCGTACCTACGGCTCGACCTCGGCCAACCCGCGCTCGCGCTTCCTCAACGAGATTCCGTTTGAGGACATCGAGTTTAGCGGTATCGGCTCTGCCGGTTTTGAGGGTACGGGCTGGGAGAAGCGCGGCGACCGTCACGGCACCTTTGGCTCGGGCATGGGCTCGGATATGTACGGCGGCAAGGTGTTTGGCTCGCGCACGCGCTCGACCGGCGGTTCCGGTTCGCGCGGCGGATCGAGCTTCGACGATTTCTTTGGTGGCAGCAGCTATGGGACCGAGCGTCATCGCGGGGTTTCGCCCGACGCCGGCCGTGTTGCCTCGACCTTTGGCTCGGGCTCACCGCGAGCTAAGAAGCCCTCGTCCAAGGTGTCGCCGACGGTGGAGCGCAAGGTCGATCGCGCCAGCGCATCGCAGGACTTTGCCGCGGGCGATACCGTGAGCCACAAGACCTTTGGCACGGGTACCGTGATCTCGGTCGTCGGAGACATGATCGAGGTGCAATTCGAGAAGACCGGCCAGACCAAAAAGCTTATGAAGGGTTTTGCTCCGATCGTTAAGCTGTCGTAGTCCCAGCGGACCCGGACAGGCGCCAAGGACAACGTCGCCTGCTCGGACAGTCCTGCGCAAGACGGAGGCCACATTAAGTGGCCTCCTTTGCGTGCGGAACTCGCGATCGACGTTGTCCTTGGCGCCTGTCCGGGTCCTTGGGTAACGTTGCTTGCGTGCATCGCTCTGCTCGATCGCTTTTTTGTCTGGAAAACCGGGTGGGCTGATAAATAGATATGAGCAGGGGCTCCCCCGTTGATGAGCGGGGGAGCCCCTTGTTGCGTTTTGAATGGTTCGCTGGCTTTGGTGATTGATGGCTTTATACAATTCAGTATAATTTCAGATAGATACTAAAATGTAACTGAAATGAAAACGGTGATAAGGTATGTTGCTAAGCTGTCTTCCCAAAAGGCTCTTCTCTTTGGAGCTTGCCATCGACTTAGAGCCGGTAGAGGTACAGATTCCTCGCATGTATCTTGAGCGGTTTTCGCTTCGCTTGGCACAGCTTGGCGCGTCCGAGCCAGGGCGTTTTATTGTTGCTGAACCAAAAGAACCACCCAGTGTGATTTCGGCTCGAAATCTTGTCAATGCGGTGCGCAAGGTCGATACGCGTCCGGTGGCAATTTGCTGGGACGCTATGGATATAGGCTTTATGCACGCGCTATCTTCGGAGGGAATCGCGTATATCCGAGATGAGCGGAATGCGTTTCTGCCGTTTATGGGAGCCGTTATTTCCGATGAGGCGCTGGGTGCTTCTCCCGCAGCTCCGCTTTCGTCCCAATCTCAAAGAATCGTCCTAAATCTCATCGCGGGGCGATGGGTTGACTGCTCCGCCGGCGACTTGGCACGTCTATGTGGCAAAAGTGCGGCAAGCGTCAGTGGCTATCTTTCGGAAATCGCCGCTATTGCTCCCGGGCTTATCGTGCGGGATGGCAAAAAGCGCATGTTGTCCGATGCTGATTTGTCGACCGAGGCTCTGTTAAATGGATTCGAGGACTATCTTCGTACGCCCGTCGTTGAGCATATACGGCTCAAGAGGGCAATCGACAGAGCAGAATTGCGTGCCGTCGATGCGCTGCTATCCGGCGTGTCTGCTCTTAGTTATATGTCCGATCTCGCTCATGACGACTCCGCTCCGACCATTGCTCTCGAAAAGTATCAGGTGGATGCCTTAAAAGAACATTTGGGTGACGGATGGCTGGAGGCCCAGTGGTATGAACCAGCGGCAATTGAAATTGAGGTCTGGTCGTATCCCGTGGATGAACCGTCCGATATCAGTTTTGACACAACGGGTTTGCAATGTGTTGACCCATATTCCTTATACGTTGCCTGCGCAAAAGCGGACTACAAAGATGATCGCTTGTTTGATGCGATTGAGCAGCTCAGGAGGACGATATGTCAAAAGTAAGGGGAATAGAGCGATTTGCCGAAGCCATGAGCAATTGCAAGGGCGGCTACGTTCTTATTGGCGGAGGCGCTTGCAGCGTCTTATTTGACAGGGAAGGCGATTCATTTAGGGTCACTGAAGATCTGGATATCGTCGTAACGTTGACGAAAAAGGCATTGAATTTGCCACTGCGTTGTGGTCATTTATCAAAGCCGTCGGATACGAGACCGGAAAGGTTGGCGATGGAAAGTGTACTTACTATCGATTCTGTTTGCCCGAAGGGTCAAGGCGGGTCCTAGACTATCC
>CAKTUC010000078.1 GCA_934617135.1 uncultured Collinsella sp.
TCATACTGGCGGAGAGCTGGGGATTCGAACCCCAGATGCCCTTTTGGGGCATACTCGCTTAGCAGGCGAGCACCTTCGGCCTCTCGGTCAGCTCTCCGTAACAGCCGTTCTATAGTAACCAAACAGTCGAGGATGAGCAAGGGGGAATTTTGAGGCGATTCCATTTTGACGGTAAACACTTCAGCCAATCATCTCGATCTGTAACAGTTACAGCGCAAAACCAAGTCCAGATGTTACAGATTTAGACAAACGGACGGAGCCAGCCGCAAACGTCTCAATCTGTAACAGTTATCGACCAAATCGGCCCGTAAATGTTGCAGATCGAGACAAACCAGTCCCTCGAAACATAACGTCTCAATCTGTAACATCTACAGGCCGTAATCTCCTCCAGATGTTACAAATCGAGACAAAGATACGAGAGCCGCCCCAGCGGCGGCGCCTATGCCCCCAGTCTTTATTAGTCCTTTCGAACGGTCTCCAACAGATAATCGCGCATGTACGGAATTGCGAACGAAACACAGCCGTAGCCTGCAGGTTCAATCAGCCCCGCATCGATAAGGCGCTTGCGATACGACCCGACCTTGTTCGCCGGCAACCCCATCTTTTTGGCGATATCGCCGTTCGCAATCTCGTCGCCCTCGCATTGCGCCATCGCCGCGAGATACTGAAACTGCCGCTTCGACACCCTACGCAGCGCAGGGGCAATCACCATAGCATTAAAACTATCAAGAGCCGCCTGGATGCCCTTGCGAGCCGCCTCTTCGCCCACGCTCTCCGTCCCGCTGCGCGCAGCAACCTGCCAAGCGTAATATCCGACCAACTGGACCATAAAGGGATAGCCCGCCGAAGCCCTTGTCAAAAGCTCAGCAACGCCTTCGTCGAGTTCCTTGCCCGCACGTCTCATCGTATCCTCAAACGATCCGCCGACTTCAAAATCTGAAAGCCGAGTGAGTTCGATATGTTTCGCTCTCTGAAGGAACGTCAACGTATCATCCACCACCACGCCATCCACCGACGTTGGCAAGCCAGCGAAAGCGAAAGCGACGTTCGCTCCTTGGCGAATCAAGAGCTGCATTTCATTACCCAGCTCGCGCATTTCCTCAGTTGAGGCGTCTTGAATCTCATCAAGCGTAATGAGCAAGCCGCTGCGCTTCGCGGCGTCGTACATCGCCTCGCCCAGATGGGACGCTGACTTCGACACCTCCACGGAACCAAGGCTGACTCCTAAAATCGACGGAGAAATCGACATTGATTCAAGACGAAGATTTCGCTGCAGAGCCTCCAGAATTCTATTGCAAAAACCAGCATTTGAGGCGACGTCAACGACTTCGAATCCTTTTTTGCGCGCAAGATCACCCAATGCGTTAAGGAGCACCGTTTTACCCGTGCCACGAACACCAGAGATGCGCATGAGCCGATCGGGGGCGCCGGGACCGTTCTCCAGAGCCTCGGCAAAGTCATCCAAAACAGCGTCGCGTCCGATAAGCTCAGGCGGATTCATTCCCGCCGTTGGCTTAAAGGGATTAATAGCTTTAGACATTCGGCCCTCCTCTGCTAGTTTTAACAACTTTAACAAAGTTTAGCAACTTTAGCAGAGTTTAACAGCTTTAGCAGACTGAGCGATTTTACGGCCGCGCCAGCCCTGTCAGGCCTTCTCACTCTATGCACAGGCGATGCAAATACCACCGGCCCCGACAGCTCCTCTATGCTGCCCCTACCCCAGCGAGCGGTTGAGAGAGCCGAGCTCGTCGTTGCCCATGGTGCGCCACATTTGGAAGATGCAGCCGCGTGCCAGGAAAAAGAAGCCGTTGTCGACCAGCTGCACGGCAGCATCCGCCAGCTGATTGGTCACGGCGGGCACCGGCGGCAGCTCAAGACCCGCCTTGCGGATGGTCTCGACGGCCTCCTCAAACGTGGGCGGCTTGATGACGCCCATCTCGTTCATAAGGCCCTGCATTTCCTCCTGCGCGCTGCCGCCCGACTCCTCGCCACGCGGCACCAGGCGGTAGCACGCCAGTGCCAGCTCAAGCTGGTCGCAATTCCAATAGGCAAACGCCAGGCGATAGAACAGGTAACCGATCGAGGGGCGATCGCTGGCAATGCGCAGGCCGTGGCGCGCCACCTCGATAATCTCGTCATAGCGCTCCAAGCGCGCCAGCACGTTGATCAGCGCAAAGTGTGACTGCATGGACGAGCGCGCCAAATCGTAGAGACGGCGCACCTCGGGCAGCGCACGCTCAAAGTCCTCCTGTTCGGCGTAAAAGCTGCAGATTTCGTGCTGGGCAAAATACAGTGCATCGGGCGCGCGAAGGATACGCACGGAACGGTCCTCCTCCATCACCGGCAGCACCATGCGCACCAGCTGGTTGTCGCAGAACTGGGTCTGCACCGGGCCCGTCGCCAAAAGCTCGGCAACGGCACACTTGGCTTCAAGTTCCTCAACAAGTCGGGAAAAGCCCTCGAAAGCACCAGCACGATCCACTTTGGACTGCTCGCGCAGCTCGACAACGCGAGCGACATATGGATCGTCGTCCTCTTCCATGACCTCAAGCTCGTCAGCCGTGTCGGCAAGCAGCAGATCACGCAGTGCCGGCGGCAGCGGACGATGGTCGTCGCGCGGGCGAGCATGGACCTCCGCAGGCTCAATCATATCCGGCGCGTCTGCCTCGTATGCCTCGAGCAAATGCTTGCAGGGCATGTCATCCATGTCCATGCTCTCAAGATCCTTGGCGACAGAAACGCAATCGGCGAGATAGGCCGCACGGCCAAAAGAATACGTTGCGACAATGCGCTCACCTTGCTCGCCGTCGGGAGCCGCAATCTGCACGTAGCAGCGCGTGATGCAGGCGCCCGAAGCAAAGCAGGCCGCCGCGAGTGTGAGCGCCACGCGTGCATCGTGCTCAGCAGCCCATGCCGCACGCTTAGGCTCATCCACCTCGCGCCAGGCGTCATCTTGAGCATCGTATTCGCGCTGCGGCATAGCATCGACAACCGTGCGGCCAAATCGCACCAGCATGATCCCCTCGGCGATG
The DNA here is from genome assembly GCA_934617135.1 of uncultured Collinsella sp. Classification (GTDB taxonomy): domain Bacteria; phylum Actinomycetota; class Coriobacteriia; order Coriobacteriales; family Coriobacteriaceae; genus Collinsella. The sequence goes on from CAKTUC010000078.1 coordinate 3,033, forward strand.
TTCGCTCGGTAGGTATAGTCGAGCCGCGTGACTACATTGAGCGCCTCCACGATACGTGCAAAGCGAGTGCGAACGTCCCACTCGCCACCGGGCTGGCACACAACCGTCCCCGGCTTGGCCCACGGGTTGTCATTCGACAGCGTTTCGAGCAGCCGAGGGACATCGTTTGTCGTCTTGCTGATATGCCATAGGTCAAAGAGCGAGCAGCCTTCAAAGCTTGGCGACGAGGCAACGGGGCCCAACCCCGCCCCAATGCGCTCGAGGATGCCCGAGAGACGATTCAAGCGGCACTCGATGGCAAGCAGGGTATCGATCTCGTCCTGGTCCAACAGGCTGCGGTCAAAATTGAGATAGAAGAGCCTCGAGCGATCGATGCGCGCCAGGTTCATTTCGGTTTTGGCCGCAATGGTGCGCAGGCGAGGCAGATTAATTTCGCCCATCAAAGCGGCGGCATAGCGCTCAATACCACTTGGATTATCTGTATGGTCAATGCGGTAGAGCAACGTTTCGATTGCATCGGGCAGCGGTGTGGAATCGAAGCCCAGCAGCACCTCAACCGGCTCGGGGAGTTTTACAAGTTTGATCTTGTCGACAGCATTTTTCATGCCCTCGTCGAGGCCGTCACCGTCTGCCGCGGCCGAGACAGCGTTTTCAGAATCGGCGAATATCACGTAACGCAAGAACATCGAGGCCATGAACTCGCCGTAGCGAAGGCCGCGCGCTGAATTCCACGTCTCATGATCGGATTGTTCGCGCATGGTGCCTTCGGGAGAGCCGATGACTCGCGCCCGGGAATGCATCGTCCCATCGGCGCCCCTGACCGCAATCTCGCCGATGCTGGAATCGGACTCGTCCAGAACCAGCTGCATGTCGGGATTGTCGGGCAACGACACCTCGTTAACGGGACGGTCAACCTTGTAGACCTCACCTGACACGCTCACATAGCCCAAAAGAGATACGTGGCTTTTGCCGACGAATTCAACGGCGTAACACGATTCGTGCGGATCCTCGCCAAAGAGCTTCCAGACCACGCCATACGAGCGTCCCGCAGGCTGCTCAGGCATGGCCGGAAAGCGCTTTTTGGGATCGAGAAACCTGAGCTTGTATGTCGGACGCTCTGCCACGAAATATCACCCTGATCGGTCGTCTGAAGAAGGAGCGCGCCACAGTTCCACCGAGACGCATATTCGAAATCTTACACGAGTCGATGAGAAATAGTCCCCTTTGACTGAGGTTCGAATCCATGGGATGTCGCCATAAAAGAAAAGCCCCCGTTGCCGGAGGCTTCAAGTTCAATTGGTGCGGCGTATAGGATTCCGCGCATCCGCTGCGCGGATCCGCACCGGCTTCGCCCGCCTGCCGGCGGACTCGCCCGCTCGCTAAAAACGCTCCGCGTTTTCTTGACGCTCGCGCCTCTATCGAGGTTCGAATCTCTGCAATGCCCCCGTAAAGGAAAAGCCCCCGTTTCCGGAGGCTTAAATCTCAATTGGTGCGGCGTATAGGATTCGAACCTATGACGTTCTGATTCGTAGTCAGACCCTCTATCCAGCTGAGGTAAC
>CAKTUC010000079.1 GCA_934617135.1 uncultured Collinsella sp.
TGCACGCCCGCCATCGGCCTGGTGTTTTGGTTTGTCATGGCGCGCTGCATCCCGTACTACAAGCAGCTGCAGGCAAAGCTCGACCGCATCGCGCTTATCTGCCGCGAGGGGCTTTCGGGCGCTCGCGTGGTCCGCGCGTTTGTGCGCGAGGACCACGAGCGTGAGCGTTTTGCTCAGGCTGCCGATGACCAGGCCAATACTGCCATCGCGGTGGGCAAGCTCTCGTCAATCCTTAACCCCGTCACGTTTCTTGTGATGAACCTGGGCGTGTGCGCCATCCTGTGGGTGGGCGGCATCCAGGTGAACGTGGGCGAGCTCACGCAGGGTCAGGTCATGGCGTTCGTCAACTACATGACGCAGACCCTGACCTCCATCGTGTACGTCGCCAACCTGGTCGTGGTCTTTACCAAGGCAAGTGCCAGCGCGTCGCGTATCAACGAGGTGCTCAACTGCGCGCCGAGTATCACCGACGACGGCAACCAGCCGGTCGCACTGCCCGAGCCGGGCGCGATGGGCAACGCCGCTCCGGTCTCTGCGCTGAGCTTCAGCCACGCGAGTTTCTCCTTTGGCGCGGGCGCGGCCAACGCCGTCAACGATGTGACCCTGGAGCTGCCGCTGGGCAAAACGCTCGGCGTTATCGGCGGTACGGGCAGCGGAAAGTCGACGCTCGTTTCGCTCGTTCCGCGTCTGTACGATGCGGGCGTCGGCAGCGTGAGCGTCATGGGTGCCGACGTGCGCGCCTGGCCGCTCGACCAGCTGCGCCATGTGGTCGCGACCGTTCCGCAGCGCGCGTCGCTCGTGAGCGGCACGATCCGCAGCAACCTGACCTGGCGCGACGAGTCGGCGACCGATGAGGAGCTGTGGGCGGCGCTCGATATGGCACAGGCCAGCGAGTTCGTGCGCAACAAGCCGCAGGGGCTTGACGCCCCGGTCGAGGCCGGCGGCAAGAACTTCAGCGGCGGTCAGCGCCAGCGCCTGACCATTGCACGCGCCCTGGTGGGCTCGCCGCAGATTTTGATCATGGACGACTCCGCCTCGGCGCTCGACTTTAAGACCGACGCGGCACTTCGCCATGCCATCCGCGAGCGTGGCGTCCGCGGCGCCGCCGAGGGCGGGCTGCCGCTGACCACAGTGATCGTGAGCCAACGCGTCTCGACCGTACGCGATGCCGACATGATCTGCGTACTCGACCACGGTTCGGTCGCGGGTCTGGGCACACACGACGAGCTGTACGCAAGCTGCCAGCTCTACCGCGAGATTTGCCAGTCGCAGCTTCGTCGCGAAGAGCTCGAGGGCCAGCAGGGGAGCGCGGCGGCTGTGCCCGTCCCAACTCCTGCGTCCGCCCCAACCGCCCCGGCATCCACCTGCGCAAAGGAGGGCTGCTAAATGAATCCGTATACTTCTTCCGGCTCGGTCGCCACGATGACGGCCAATGTGTCCGGCAACGATAACCTCAACGACCTGGGCGACGGCCCACGCCAGCCCGGCGACCCCGAGCGCTATCCCGTGGGCGCGGTGACTCGTCGCCTGATGGGCTACGTTCGTCCACACCGCATTTCGTTTACGGCGTCGTTTGTGAGTGCCGCCATCTCGGTGATCTTGCAGCTCTACACACCCATCCTCATCGGCGAGGGCATCGACCTCATCGTTGCCGCCGGACAGGTGGACTTCGATGCGCTGCTGCTGCTCGTCACCAAGCTCGCGATCGTCGTGGTTGGCGCTGCGGCCTTCCAGTGGCTGCAGGGCTATTGCGTCAACCGCCTGTCCTACGAGACGGTGCGCGACATGCGCGTGGAGGCGAGCGACAAGCTCAGCCGTATGCCGCTCAGCTTTATCGACAGCCACGCACACGGCGACCTTATGAGCCGCGTGGTCAACGACGTCGATCAGGTGGGTGACGGCCTGCTGCAGGGCTTTACGCAGCTCTTTACCGGCGTCATCACCATCGTGGGCACGCTCGCGTTTATGCTCTCCATCAACCTGACCATGACGCTCGTGGTGGTGCTCGTCACGCCGCTTTCCATCTTTGCTGCCGGCGCCATCGCCAAACTGTCCAACAAGAGCTTTACGGCTCAGCAGCGTATTCAGGGGCAGCTGGGCGGTCATATCGAGGAGTATGTGGGCGAGCAAAAACTCGTGGACGCGTTTGCCTATGGCCCAAATGCGCAGCAGTGCTTCGATGCCCTCAACGCCGAGCTCTACACGGCGGGCGAGCGCGCGCAGTTTATGGGTTCGCTTTCCAACCCCGGTACGCGCTTTATCAACAACATCATCTATGCCGTGGTCGCGGTTATCGGCTGCGCGGGCGTGATCACGGGCGTGCCTGCGGCGCTCACGGTGGGCGGCGTGCAGATCTTCCTGTCCTACGCCAACCAGTACACTAAGCCGTTCAACGAGGTCACGAACGTCATCACGCAGATCCAGACCGCGTACGCCTCGGCGCGCCGCATGTTCGCGTTGCTCGATGCGCGCGAGCAGGAGCCCGACGCTGTGGATGCCATTGAGCTCGCCGTCCCGAAGGGTGAGGTTTCGTTTGAGCATGTGGACTTTAGCTATGTGCCCGACCGCAAACTGCTGCAGGATATCTGCATTGATGCCAAGCCCGGTACGCGCTTTGCCCTCGTCGGTCCCACGGGCTGTGGCAAGACGACGCTCATCAACCTGCTGCTGCGCTTTTACGATATCGATGCTGGGCGCATCGCGGTCGATGGCCGCTCCTCGCGTGACTACACGCGTGCGAGCCTGCGCCGCGCCTTTGGCATGGTGCTGCAGGACACTTGGCTGTTCGAGGGCACCGTGGCCGAAAACATCGCCTATGGTTGTCCCGATGCCACACGCGAACAGGTTATCGAGGCGGCCAAGCGCGCGCATGCGCACAAGTTTATCGTGCAGCTACCGGGCGGCTACGATACGGTGATCGGCGAGGACGGCGGCACGTTTAGCCAGGGTCAAAAACAGCTGCTGTGCATCGCGCGCGTCATGCTTACCGACCCGGCGATTCTGCTACTGGACGAGGCAACATCGAGCATCGATACACGTACCGAGCTGCAGGTGCAGGCGGCATTCGACGAGCTCATGACTGGCCGCACAAGCTTTGTGGTTGCGCACCGCCTGTCGACGATCCGCAACGCCGACTGCATCCTGGTGATGCGCGACGGCCAGATTATCGAGCGCGGCACGCATGACGAGCTGCTAGCGGCAGGCGGCTTCTACGCCGAGCTCTACCGCAGCCAATTTGCCCAGTGAGCCCGGCCATGGGACAAATTAATCAGGCTCGTTTGTCCCATAGGGCCATCCGTGGAACACCCTGCGGTGGCATTAATCCGAGGTGCATGCTGTCCAAAAGCCCTTCATTGGTGTTGCCCGCGCTGCCAATCGACAGACGGTGGTTTACATCTGCGTCGTTAGTACTAAGATATTCATCTAATAAATTGCATTAGTGGCTTTAGTTTTGGGGGAAACGAGGCAACGTGACTATGACATGCTCTTTGGTGGTTAACAGCAAGAGCGGTAATACCAGGATGGTTTCGGGCGCGATCAAGCGCGCTCTGCAGGCTGCGGGCGTTGAGTTTGTCCACGCCGCGGCGTTGAGTGACGATGCGGACGCAGATCAGGTTGCGCGCGAGGCGCAGGGTGCCAGCGCAGCTGACACGGTGCTCGTCGGTTTTTGGTGCGACAAGGGCGCATGCACGCCTTCGGTCGCGGCGTTGCTCTCTGCCTTGCACGGCAAGCGCGTTTTCCTCTTTGGTACCTGCGGCTTTGGTGCCGACCAGAGCTATTACCAGCAGATTATCGACCGCGTGACCTCCAATTTGGCCGATGACGCCGAGCTTGCGGGCTGGGCCATGTGCCAGGGCAAGATGGGCCCCGCGGTCAAGCAACGCTACGAGGCCATGCTCGAGCAGGATCCCGACAACGCCCGCGCTAAGTTGCTGCTCGACAACTGGGTCGCCGCAAAGGATCATCCCACTAAGGAAGATTTGGACAACATGGCTGCAGCCGCCAAAAAGGCCGTGCTGGGGGAGTAGCTCCCATCGCTGACGGCGGTCGGCCCATCTTTCTAAATGTAACGTCCTCCCGGGCGTCGGGGCACGAAGTTCCCTGCTCTACAGTCCTGCGCAAGAAGAAGGCCACATTAAGTGGCCTTCTTTGCGTGCGGAACTCGCGATGAAATTCGTGCGCCGCCGCCCGGGAGGACGCCTCTTTATTGATGGGAGGCCTGATAGGTCGATGGTTCAGTGCCCGGATGCGTCCAAAGTGGGACGGGCTTTCCGGATGGGCAGGCTTTCGGAAAATGCGTCCCGGAATTTGCCTTTGGAATGGGACGTAGTTTCCCGTTGAGGTGCTTTGCGGAAAGTGCGTCCCACTCTGGGCGTTCGAAGTGGGACACACTTTCCCAAAGGCGTTCCAACGGGAAATTGCGTCCCATTATTCGGTCAAGAAACGGGATGCACGGGACCTCGGACAAAATCTCGGACCCGATCTGGGTCCAGGAGGGAGTCCGATGTACACGAAAGAGGAACGCGAGGGG
>CAKTUC010000080.1 GCA_934617135.1 uncultured Collinsella sp.
ACGCAGGCCGGCTCGTCGAACTCGCGGACCAGGTTCCAGGCGGCATCGGCGTCCAGATAGTTGTTGTAGCTGAGCGGCTTGCCCTGGATCTGCTCGGAGCCCACGAGCGGGAACTGAGAGCTCGCGGTGTTCTCGCAGCCCTCGGCAAAGCGATAGACCGTGGCCTTCTGCTGCGGGTTCTCGCCATAGCGCAGGTCGTCGACCTTTTCCAGCGAGATCTCGAGCTTGGCAGAGGTGTCCGCCACGTCGCTTGCCTGGGCGGCAAGCCAACGGGAGATAGCCGTGTCGTAGGCGGCGGTGGTCTGGTAGACCTTCACCTGCAGGCGACGACGGGTGGCAAGCGTAGTGCAGCCACCGGTCTCGTGCATCTCGGCCAGGACGGCGTCGTAGTCGGCCGGGTCAGAGATGACGGTAACGCTCGCGGCGTTCTTAGCAGCGGAGCGCAGCATGGAGGGGCCACCGATGTCGATGTGCTCGATGGCATCCGCAAAGGTGACCTCGGGGTTGGCGACGGTCTTCTCGAACTCGTACAGGTTGACAACGACCAGGTCGATCAGCTTAATGCCGTGCTGAGCGGCCTCCTGCATGTGCTGCTCGGAATCGCGGCGGGCAAGCAGCGCACCGTGAACCTTGGGGTGCAGCGTCTTGACGCGGCCGTCCATCATCTCGGGATAGCCCGTGAACTCCTCGATGGGGGTTACGGGAACGCCCGCATCCTCGATGGCACGAGCCGTGCCGCCCGTAGAGATGATCTCGACGCCAAAGTCGTCAACCAGCGTCCGTGCGAAATCGACGACACCCGTCTTATCGGTAACCGAGATCAACGCGCGTGCGATCTTCACATCAGATCCCATGCAGTCCTCCTGTCTGGTACGCCGCCGTGCTCTGTGAGTCGGTGATACGTCGATCTGCAGCGCTCGCGCAGCGGCAATGAAAATACTGATTTAATGTAGCGCATCAAGCGCGCCGATGCACCCCGCAACGCACGGCTGTGCAGAAAAAGCTTGCGAGCGGGGGTTGCGGAAGCGCCGCCGGGCACGGTGAGTTGATGGAGCACAAGGGCACCATAATTGAATGCCAACGGCGTGGTAGAACTTTGCTCGATATGCATCCGCAAAAGAAAGAGGCACCATGGTCTCGCGGGTTCTCTACCGACCGTTTGATACCGAAGACTTCGACGCCATCGCGCTGATTCTGCAGCAGCTTTGGCATAACAATTCGGATAACGATGAGTACAACCGCCTCGAGGCCGCGTGCGACCTTGCCTACTGCCTTTCGTCCTCGACGTTTTCGCAGGTTGCGGTGATTGACGGCGAGGCGCGCGGCATTGCGCTCGCGCGCGCGGGACAGAGCTCCGGCGCCACCGTCAAGGAACATTGGATGGATACCGAACGCGCACTGCTGTCGCAAATGCGCGAGTTGGAGCCCGATGCCTGCGCCGAGTATCTCTCGTTTGTGCGCGCAACCATCCGAACCAACAACCGCCTGCTCGAGAGCAGCCCGTTGCCGCACGACAACGAGGTCACGCTGCTTGCCGTTGATCGAGATGTCCACGGCCTGGGCGTTGGCTCGGTGTTGCTCGATGCCGCTGTCTCGCACCTTTCCTCGCGCGGGGCGACAAGGGCGCACCTGTACACCGACTCCAACTGCTCGTGGAAATTCTACGAGCTGCACGGCTTTAAGCGCACCGCCACGCACCGCGCCAACCGCGAGGAACGCCGCCACGCCATGCCACGCGAAAGCTTCCTCTACGAACTGGACCTAACAGCCTAGCCTCGGCAGCCACACCTAGTCATTTAAGAACGTCCCCAATGACTGTTCCCCAACGACTGGTCATTTAAGTCTGTCCCCAATGAGTAGCCTAGGGGTTCTCAAATGGCTGTGGGCAAAAAACATCAAATATGAGTACTGTTACCTTTTTAGTAGCAGCGATTCGGGTCATTTTTAAGGCTTTTAGACATGGTAGCCAGCCGGGCGAGCTGACATATCTCCCCAAATGTTCGATAAAATTGGCTCTTAACGAGAAATACTCTCATTAGAAGCCAATAGATGAACGCAAATTAATGTAACTATTTCGGCAACAGTACTCATATTTGCCATTTTTTGCCCACTGCCCCTTGCGCGAAGGTCCGCAGCGGAAAGTATGGCCCGTTTCGATGCACAAAAATGGGATGGATCTTCCCTGGCAACCGCCCAGAAAGGTCCACCCCAAAGCAAGCGCACGCTAGAACGTTCCGCCGCCGCCTCCGCCAACGCCGCCGCCTCCGCCGCCCGAGAAGCCACCGCCTCCGCCGCCACCCGAGCTGTCCGAGCTCGACGCGAGCTCACGGATGCTCTCGTGATACACGCCATCGAATGAATCCATCGGCGACTCGTTGCCGTAATGATGGTAGTACCACCAGTAGCAGGGGTAATTGTCGTAGAATCCGTCGGCCTCGCGCACCTCGGGCGGCACGGCCTCGGCAAGCTGACGCAGGACTTCCTTCGAAACGCCCAGCGCCGCACCCATCACCAGAAGCTTATTCCACAGGACCAGATCGCCGGGGACGGCTTCCTTGAGGCGCGTGAAGTCCTCGAGCCAATGCTTAAGCGCCTTGCAGCGAGCCGCCACCTCGGCGCCCTCCGGCGTAAAGCGGCGGAACGTAAGGCCCACGCCAATACCCACCAGCACAATCGGCACCGAGATAACCGCGGCGATAATGTTTGCCTGTGCGCCGTCGGTAAAGAAGATGGATCCCACGGGAACAAAGGCGATCAGAATACCAAGAACCAGGCAAAACACCATTGCGACAATGCCGTCCGAGGCAACGTACTCGCTATCGGTCAGCTTGCCCTTAACGGTGTTCTGATAGTCCTCGAGCTTGTCGCCCACGGGTGTAGCATGCTGCTTGACGTAGTGCTGCAGCTCGTCAAACGTACGCGAGCGATCGCCGTTCTCGTCGGGCTTAGCACCGGCAAAGAAAACCTTGAGCACCATGTGGTCAATGCCCTTGGCCGACTTCCAGCCCGCATCACTCACCGTCACGCGATACGTCTGTTCTTCTTTTTCGCGCCCCAACAGACCCTTCTTGGCCTTGGTCACGGTCGCCTGTTCCAGCTTGATCACACGGTCGTCAGTGAGCTTCATGAGCGTGGCGATATATGCCTGATCGGGCACCTCGTTCCAGCTCATGAGGGCCGAAAGCACGGCGGGATGGTCGGCCGAAGGCACATCGCGGAAATATTCGTCCTGGAAAAGCGGCTTGGGCTTGCGGCGGCGCAGCTTGAGCACAACGATTGTGCCGGTAAAGGCCACCGCCGCGACAACACTTAGCACGGCAAGTGCATTGGCAATCATGCGAGCGTGAGCGCGGCGGGCGTTAGCTTCGTCGGCCCACGCCTTCTCCTCGCTCAGGATTGTCGGCATGCGCTCCTCGCTCGAGGCGGCAAGCTGCGGTACCCAATCGCTGGGGAAGGCGATGCGCGCCTCGGCGAATTCGCCCTCATGCACGCAGGGAATGGTATAGGTGACCATGGGCTCGTCCACATCGAGCGACACGTCGCCCGTCAGCGAGCCGTGGCCCCATGCACGGAAGTTATCGCCCTTGACGGCCGCCGTCCCGGCGGCAGCATTTGCGAAGTACACTTCCATCTCGACATCGTCGGAATCCGCGGACCAGCCGTCGCCCACAAACTTCCAGTAGAGCTCGGCGGTATCGGCCCAATTCATAACCGCACCGGTCATGGTGTAGCTCACATAATAGATCGCGCTGTCGCCGCTCTCGTGGGGGCTGAAAACCTTGATCTTTACGCCGCCGTCGGACTGCTCAACCGTATAGACGCCGCTGTCGCCTTTGTTTGCGCTGTCGACCTTGTTAAACGCGGTGTCGTCTTCCTCGACGCTCAACACATTGACGCCCGCCGCGCCGCCCTGCTGGTTGGTGCCCGCATTGATCTCCCAAAACACGCCGTTGATGTCGTCGTCGAAATCGAACTGGCGTCCCTCGACAACGGTCAGCGAGCCATCGGCCTCGACCGTGATGCCGATGTAGGTTTGGCTCATGGAGTAGCCGTCGGCGTGCGCGGCGGCAGGCAGCAGCAACAACGCGAGCGCGACGAGCGCGCAGACGGAAGCGAATCGCGCGAACAGGCGACGCTGCCGACAGGTCTTGGCAACGGGGGCGTTCATAGGCACATCCTTTGTCTGTAAAACCAACATCGCCATTGTCCCACGTTTGCGGGCACACATGACGAATAACTGGGCCAACGGAACGTCAAATGGGACAAAAGTCCCACCCGAGTCTGGCACTTAGGGACGTTCCTTATCTGCCGGCAATTTGGGACACTCTTTGGCACGGCCTACATCAACGATAGACACCACTTCACAGCTCCGTCACAGGTGTAGCGGCTTTGTGTGGGCGCGGCATACGCTGTTTGAGCCTGCGGCCGAAGGGCATAAAGCAGTTGAGCGAAAACGGTTTGCCCCTTTGCCGTTCGCTCGAGGATCATGTCCCCCTTTTCCGCAGAA
>CAKTUC010000081.1 GCA_934617135.1 uncultured Collinsella sp.
TCCGCGATGTCGTACTGAGCCTTCCAGCCCATCATGCGCTCGGCCTTGGAGGCATCGCACCAGTTGGCGGCGATGTCGCCGGCGCGGCGCTCGCGGATCACATAGGGCAGCTCTTTGCCGCAGGCCTTGGAGAAGGCGGCAACGACCTCGAGCACCGAGGTGCCGGTACCGGTGCCCAGGTTAAAGATCTCGACGCCGGTCTTGCCGTTCATCCAGTTGAGGGCGGCCACGTGACCAGAAGCCAGGTCGCAAACGTGGATGTAGTCGCGCACGCCGGTGCCGTCGGGGGTGGGGTAGTCGTTGCCAAAGACCTGAACGGCCTCGAGCTTGCCCACGGCGACCTGGGCGACGTAGGGCACCAGGTTGTTGGGGATGCCCTTGGGGTCCTCGCCGATCAGGCCCGACGGATGGGCGCCGATGGGATTGAAGTAACGGAGCAGCACGACGTCCCACTCGGGGTCGGCGGTGTGGACGTCCATGAGGATCTGCTCAATCATCCACTTGGTCCAACCATAGGGGTTGGTCGCGGGCTTCTTGGGGTCCTCTTCGGTGACGGGCGGATTGTCCGGATCGCCGTAGACGGTCGAGGAGCTCGAGAAGATGATGGACTTGCAGCCGTGGTTGCGCATGACATCGATGAGCACCAGGGTGTTCTCGATGTTGTTGTGGTAGTACTCGACGGGCTTGCTCACCGACTCGCCGACGGCCTTAAAGCCGGCAAAGTGGATGACGCGGTCGATCTGATGGGTATCGAAGATCTTGTTCATCGCATCGCGGTCGAGCACGTTGGCCTCGTAGAAGGTGAGGTTCTTGGCGGCCTCATCGCCCACGATGGTCTTGACGCGGTCGATGGCAACGGCGCTGGAGTTGGAGAGGTCATCGACGACGACAACCTGGTAGCCGCCCTCGAGCAGCTGAACGACGGTGTGCGAGCCGATAAAGCCGGCGCCGCCGGTAACGAGGACGCAGGTGTCTTTGGGGTCGAGTGCTTTGGACATGTAGTCTCCTATCGAATCAGGAACACTTCTTGAGGGGAGTATAGCGCAGCTGGGGGCGCCCAAAACACGCGGGGCAGGAAAACCAGAGGATTGATGTTAACGTACTCATAGGGTGTTATTTGCATAATCCTTACCTTTGGTGTGGGACGTATTTGCGAGCCGCTGACCATGCTTTTCCAGCCGTTCGTGGAAATAGTTGGGACAAGCGCGATGTGCGTTAATATGTTTGAGTTGAGCGACATATAAATAAGCATGTAACGGAGTACATATGTCACCAAACAACGATTCCATCTTTACGCAGGAGTTTTCGCGCCGCACTGCCCTTAAGGCTCTTTTCGGCGCCGCTTCCGCGGCTGTTCTTTTTGGCCTGCCCGCCCGCGCCCATGCGGCTGAGGCCAGCCAAGAAACCACCGACAAACTGAATGCCGCCCAGGCCCAGCTCGACGAGGTCCAGGCTCAGCTCGACAGCATCGCCAATGAGTACGCGGCGCTCGCCAACAAGAATGCCCAGACCCTCAGCGATATCGAGGGCGTTCAGGGCCAGATTGACGAGACGCAGGCTCAGATCGACACCAAGAAGTCGGAGCTCAAGAAGAAGCGTAACGACCTTTCCGATCGCGTGGCGGCAAGCTACAAGTCGGGCGGCACCAATATCCTGTCGCTGCTACTGGCTTCGGGCTCGTTTGAGGAGCTCGTCGCCAACGCGCATTACGTCGAGAAGATCAACAAGAGCGACCGCGACGCCATCGAGGAAATTCAGACCATCCAAAAGGAGCTCGACACGCAAAAGTCCGAGCTCGAGTCGCAGAAGGCCGACCTGGAGAAGCTCAAGGACCAGCAGACGGCCCAGATGCAGGACATGCAGGCCAAGCAGCAGGAGGTCCAGACGGTTCTGAACGGCCTCTCCGACGATGTCAAGGAACTCATGGCCCAGCGTGATTCCGAGATTCTCGCTGCCGCCCAGGCAGAGGAGGCTGCTAGGAAGGCTGCCGCTGCCGCGGCTGCCGCAAACAAGAACAATTCCTCTTCGGGCGGCTCGAGTTCGGGTGGCGGCTCGTATGCCGGCGGCACCCCGCAGCAGAACGCCGGATCGGGCAAACAGCAGGCTGTCGTCAACGCATGCTACTCTACGCCTTCGCCTGGCCTGAACTGGTGCGCCGCCTGGGTTACCAACGTGTTCCGCAACGCCGGCGTGGGCTACTTTGGCGGCAACGCGTGCGACATGTTCAACGCCTGGTGCTATAGCTCCGATCGTTCGGCGCTGCAGGTGGGCATGATCGTGGCCGACTCGTCGCACAGCGGCACCGGCACGCCTGGTCTGCTCTACGGTCATGTGGGCATCTACGTTGGCGGCGGCATCGTTATGAGCAACGAGGGCGCCATTACGTCTAAGTCGCTTGACTCGTTTATTAGCTTCTATGGCACTGGCTCTGGCGTGCGCTGGGGCTGGCTCGGCGGTATTGCGCTGTCGTAAAGCCGACTGGGCCGCGTGCCCGCCCGCAATATATTTGATTGCCTGCTCGGGCAGTCCTGCGCAAGACGAAGGCCACATTAAGTGGCCTTCTTTGCGTGCGGAACTCGCGATCAATCAAATATATTGCGGGCGGGCACGCGGCCCTTTTGGCTCCAACGCGCTACATACCGGACTGGTTGTCTGAATATAAGAAAGAGACGGCCCCTTGGACTAAATACTTAGTTTTACTTTACGCTGCGCTTTTTGTTTCTGCCGTAAACGGTTGTAACGATTGCTGTACCGCCGCTGGCAAACAACAGGGCGATCCACAAAGCAAAGCTGTTTGCATCGCCAGCCTGCGGAAGCTTATCGGTTGTTCCCGGTTTGGTGCCGGCAGGTTTTTTCTCTTTGGTGCTGGCGGGTTTTTTCTCAAGAGCAGCAATCGCATCTTCGATAGCCTTTGCCATTGCATCAACTTCGCTCTGTTCAGTGATGTTCTTGTCACGGACAACAGCCTTGACAGCAGCTTCCACACCGGAGAAATCCTTGTAGTCATTCTTGTTTAGCGCATTTGCTTTGGCAATGGCTGCATCGACTTTGGTGTAGTCGGCAGGCAAATAAGTCATTGCGATAGTATGCGTATGAGTTGCTGTATCAGCCGTAATCGTAATACTGGAATTGAAAACCTCGCAATTATCTGCGCCGACTTCGACTTGATAAGTACCCGCCTCCAAATTGGCGGGGTTTGTTACTACCTGACCGTTCACTTTGATGATTACATTTGTCAGATCAGCAGGTGTTACAACAAAAGAAACTGCATATTTCGGTGCCGGCAGAATAGGCGTGCCATTTGGGTTAAATCGATAATTGCCGCCAGCGGCAGTGATTTCATTAAAGAAATCTTCCGTTTTCATGGAGTCAAGGGTCTTTTCTGTTCCAGCATTCTGGTACTTAAAGCAAGCCGGGACATTCTCAGATCCCACGAAATAATTGTTTTCAAAAACAGGTGTATTCGAAGAAACGCCGCCTGCAATGCCACCTAAACGCTTATAAGGTGTAGTGGCAGTATATTGAGACAAATCCACTTCACCGGCAAAATAACAATGTTTGATTTCTGTACCTGCACCAACTATGCCTGCAATGCCGCCGAAATCCGTAGTGCCATTGCCAAGAGGGACCATTTTTCCCGTGGAATAACAATTTATGACCTTTGAGTTCTGAATCAACTGTCCAACAATTCCACCGGTAGAAGGTGTCCAAGAAGTCATATCGCCTGTATTGGCACAATACTGTACGGTACTGTTTTCAGCAAGACCTGCGATACCGCCCATCCAAAATTGGGAGGTGTCCTTCATAACTGAAAAATCCCCCTTGTTTTGGCAGTACTCAATCGTGCTATTTATTGCATATCCGCACATAGCCACAGTACC
>CAKTUC010000082.1 GCA_934617135.1 uncultured Collinsella sp.
GTGGTGAACCTGGTGAACAACGCCATCACGTATACGCCGGCGGGCTCGCATATCGTGATTTCGATTGGTGTCGACGAGGGGCGCGTGACGTGCTCGGTCGCCGATGACGGCCCTGGCATTGCGCCCGAGGACCGCGACCGCATCTTTGAGTCGTTCTACACCGCCAACCATGGCTTGGCCGACAGCCATCGCAGCGTGGGCCTGGGACTTTCGCTCTGCCGCTCCATTGCGCTGGCGCATGGCGGTAGCATAGAGGTTGCCGCGGCGGATCCGCACGGCTCGGTCTTTACGATCGAGCTTCCCGCCGCCGACGTTTCGTTTGATAAGGAGTAGCGCTGTGCCGAACTCTGCCGTGAAACCACTTATCTTGGTCGTTGAGGACGATCCCGCCGTCCGCAACCTCATCGTTGCCGCACTCGAGGCGCACGGCCTGCGCCATATGGCCGTGGAGACCGCCCATGCCGCCATCGCCGCCGCCTCGTCACAGGCGCCGAGCATCGTTCTCCTTGATCTGGGCCTACCCGACATGGATGGCGTCAAGGTGGTCGAGTCGGTGCGCGCGTGGTCGGGCATGCCGATTATCGTGGTCTCGGCGCGTAGCGAGGACGCGGACAAGATCCGCGCGCTCGATGCCGGTGCCGACGATTACCTGACCAAGCCGTTTTCGGTCGAGGAGCTACTGGCGCGTATCCGCACCACGCTCAGGCGCCTTTCGTATGCGCAGATAGGTGCGGGTTCGTCCGAGGGCACGTTCGATACCGGCGAGCTGCATATCGACTTTGACGCCGGCCTCGCCACGATGGCCGGCGAAGAGCTGCATCTGACACCCATCGAGTACAAGCTGCTTTGCCTGCTGGCGCACAACGCCGACAAGGTGCTGACGCACCAATTTATCCTGCACGAGATCTGGGGCACGGCGACCAAGAGCGACCTCGCGAGTCTGCGCGTCTTTATGGGCACGCTGCGCAAAAAGATCGAAGCGGACCCTGCACATCCGCGCTACATCCAAACTCACGTAGGCATCGGCTACCGCCTGGTCACCCAAGGCTAGATCGCCAACCACTATCCCAATATGAGTTGCGGTGAAATAGTTCCTGTTTATGCCGTTATCAAGCCCTTCTAGGAACTATTCCACCGCAACTTTGTTATTTGCCCTTGGGCTTGCTGGCGTAGAACTTCTTCTTTTTAGGTTTGCCGGCGGGGGAGGGCTTGCTGGTGTCGTTCGGCCTACTGTTGCCGGCCTGCGCGTGAGCGGGTGCTGCTGCACGAGGCTTGCGGGCCTCGGGGTTGCGCAGCTCCTCGACGCGCTCGGCAATCTCCTCGGCGCTAAAGCCGACCTCGGCCATGGCGTCCTCGATGGGCAGGCGACGCACGATATAGCAGTGGTGCACCTTTTGGTTGCGCGCGAAATCCTCGGGGATGGTCTGCGCCGTTATGTCCTGTAGCACCACGCCCGCGCGTGCGAGCTTGCGCGTCTCGGGACGGAAGCCGCGCAGGTTGCAGCTAAAGATGGCATGGCCGCCCTGCGTGAGCAGGCGCGACACGCCGGCCAGCAGCTCAACGTGGTCGCGCTGGACATCCCAGGTACGACGGCCCATCTTGGACGAGTTCGAGAACGTGGGCGGATCGACAAAGATCAGGTCCCAACGGTTGCGCGTCTGGCGCTGGTCGCGAATCCAGGCGAGCACGTCGTCGCGCACAAAGTGATGCTGCGGCCCCACAAAACCGTTCTGGCGCATGTTGCGCTCGGCCCAGTCCAGGTAGGTGTTGGAGAGGTCGACCGTCACGGTCTCCTCGACGCCACCGTCGGCCGCGTAGCAGGTGGCGGTGCCGGTGTAGGCGAACAGGTTGAGGAAACGGCGCGCCTGCTTGGCGTGCTCGCGCACCAGGTTGCGGGTGACGCGGTGGTCCAAGAAGATGCCGACGTCCAGGTAGTCGTCAAAGTTGACGGCAAAGGTAAGGCCGCCCTCCTCGATGAGCGGCAGACGGCGGCGTGCGATGTTGGCGCGCTCGCCCGAGCCGCCCTTGCCGGCGCCCTGCTTGCCGTACTGCGAGCCGCCGCGCGAACGCATACGGGCCTTGGCGTGCACATGCTCGGCCGGAACATCCAGAATGCGCGGCGCGATGGCCAAAATGTCGAGCATGCGGGCCTGGGCCAGCGCGGGATCGATGGTCTTGGGCGCGGCGTATTCGGCGATGACGAGCCAGCGGCCTGGCGTCTGCGGGCAGCCTTCGTACAGGTCGATGGCTGCGGAGTAATCGGGCAGGTCGGCATCGTAGACGCGGTAGCAGCTCACGCCCTCGCGCTTGGCCCACTTGCGGCGCAGACGGGCATTCTTGCGCAGGCGGTTGGCGAACTGCTCGGACTCGGGGATGAGCACGGGCAGCGGCTTGCCGTCGCCCAGGTCGAGCGTGGCGGCGGGCTCGGGCATGGCGGGCGCGGCGGCTTCGTCGTTGATGGCGTCGCCAACATCCTCAGCCTCGCCCGCGGCATCCGCGCTGGTCGCGGCTTCAAACGCCGCGGCAACATGGTCGAGCGAGGGCCAAACCTCAACGGTGGCCTCCTCGTTATTGGGCATGACGGCGATCGAGCGCTCGGGTTCGGCGTGGAGCGCACGGGCCAGCAGCCCATCGCGGGTGAGTGCGGCGACCGGCGCCGAAGCGAGCTCGGGTGCACGGCGCAGCTCGCCGATCAGCGTCATCGCATCGTGCATGAGCGAAAGCGGGGTCTCGGTGGTGTCCGCGACGATGGCGGCGCCGGCGACGGCGCCCACGTGGCCCAGCACGGTGGCGGACTTGGCGGCACAAAAATCGACAAAGCGCTTGTAACCGGCGCACTTGACCATGTGCTCGGCGGTCTTGCGGGCGGCGGGGTCGATGTCCACGGCAACGATGCGCGCCTGGCGCTCGCGTGCTGCGGTCTCGCGCTCGCGCGCCTCGGCGAGCAGCTGCTCCCACAGGGCGGTGTCGTGTAACTGCCAGCCCTCAAAGCCCCAGCGCTCACGGGCAGCACCCGGAGCGCGATCGGTCAGGATGTTTACAGCCTCCAGCAGCAGGCCGCCGCCGGCGCACGAGGCGTCGATCAGCGTGGGCAGGGCCTCGTTTTCGTAATCGTCGGCCGTCAGCTCGCGCTCGCACAGCGTGGTCCAGCCAACCTGCGCCAGCACCAGCGCGGCGTAGTCGGGGCGCAGCACGTGCGTGCCCTCGCCAGCGCGGGTCGCGGCGGGCGGCAGGCGCTTGAACAGCGGGTCGCCCGAAAGGTCCAGGCTAATGCTCGCGCGGCGCTGGCGCAGCGAAAGCAGCAGGTGAACGTCGGGGTCGGTGGCGTCGACATCGGCGCGACGGCCCGTGGTCTCGGCCAGGCGGTCGCACAGTGCGTCCTTGGCGCGCAGGGCGGAGAAACGTGTGTTGCGCAGCTGCTCGGTCACGCCGCGGGCGGTGATGGCGATGGTGGCGCCGGGGCGGACAATGTTCTCCCAGGCAATGTCGTACACGCCGTCGTACAGCTCGTCGGCATCCCGTGCCTCAAAGCGCCCAAGTACCACAAACACGCGGCTGGCCAGGCGCGACCACAGACAGGCGCGGTAGCCCTCTTCGAGCTCGCCCTCAAACGTGGCGCGGCCCTTCAGGCGGCGGACATGCGAAAGCCCGAGCCGCTTGAGCTCGTCGGCGAGTGCGGATTCAAAGCCCTCGGGGCAGCTTGCGTAAAATTCCATGGGTGACCTCTCTGGTTGCGTCGCTCCATTATATGATGGATGCTTCGTTTGCTCTCGCCCTCGAAAGGAACCCATATGATTGATGCGTGCCCCGATTCCGCCGTGCTCTTTTTTGACGTGGACGGCACGCTGACGTTTTTTGA
>CAKTUC010000083.1 GCA_934617135.1 uncultured Collinsella sp.
GCGGCGATGACAAAGGAGATTGCCATACCGACGATAGCCCAGACGGTGTTCATCTGGCCACCCTGCAGGTAGTTGGTGAAGACCAGGAAGTTGGAGGCACCGCCGGCGAGGTAGTAGGTAACACCCATGAGGCCGGAGAACACGGCGCCGATAGCACCACCGATGAACATACCGAACATGGTGCGACGGAAGCGCATGAGGATACCGAAGAGCGCGGGCTCGGTGACGCCGCCGGCGATGGCGGAGATGACGTAGCCCAGAGCAAGACCCTTCTCGTCGGGGTTCTTCATCTTAAGGAAGGCACCGAAGGCGCAGCCCCAGACAGCGGCCATAGCGCAGTTGGTGGAAACGAAGACGAAGGGATCGTAACCGGCGGCGATGATCTGAACCTGAGCGAGCAGGATGACGGGCATGTGCATGCCGCAGACCACGAAGAGCTGCCAGAAGGCGCCGAGAACGGCCATAACGATCAGGACACCGAAGCCACCCATGTCAGCCAGGCCAAAGAGGGCGTTGGCGATGACGTTACCGATCTCGTTACCGACCGGGGCAAGGACGATGAAGGCGATGGGGATCGTGACGATCATGGTGCAGAACGGCGTAAAGACCGTGGACAGCACGTCGGGCATGACCTTCTTAAAGAACTTCTCGACGAAGTAGAGGACGGGCACCGAGAGGATGATCGGCAGGACGGACTGCTGATAGTTGGCAGCGGCGATCTGGATGCCGTAGACGGAGATGATTCCGCCGCCATCCTGGGTCGCGACGCTCACGACGGACGGGGCCATGAGGGCGCCGCCGAGGAGCATGCCCAGAACCGGGGAGGCGCCGAGCTTCTTAGCGGCGGCATAGCCCAGGTAGATGGGGATAAAGGTAAACGTGGCCTCGTACAGGGTGGTGTAGAGGAACGTGTAGGTCGGGTCGGTGTCGGAAAGGACGCCGAGCATGGTGGGGCCGAGAACCGCAGCGATGGTGCGGAACAGACCGCCGGCCATGAGCAGCGGGATCAGCTGGGTCATGGAGCCCGACAGATAGTCGAGGATGATGTTGGGCAGGTTCTTGAGCTCGAACTTCTCCTTGGGAGCGTCGAGGTTCTCGTCGACCGCGGCACCCTGCTTGACGCCGGAGATGGCGACGAACTCGGCAAGCACCTTGGGCACGTTCTGGCCGATGATGACCTGGAGCTGGCTGCCGGCGAACTGGCAACCCAGAACACCCTTGACCTTCTTGATCTTCTCCACGTCGGCCTTGTTGTTGTCCTTGAGCGTCAGACGCAGGCGCGTCATGCAGTTGGTGGCGACGGTGACGTTCTCCGCACCACCCACGAGCTCGAGGACATCGGTGGCAATCTGCTTGTTATCTACTGCCATGGGACCCCTCCCCATATCATCGTGTGCCTACTCGTTTGGGCGTAGGCACGCCTTTGGCTCGGCAACTATAACCCCTTACGGTTGCCGAACCCTTGGATACGCTGTCGTAAACAATGTGTTTACTGAACGTTTACGGGCTTTAGTTTACACGGAACGTCTAATTTGTGGCAATTTTGCCGTTCGTCGTCCGGTGAACGGTAGGAAATCGGGGGTGAGCGTAATTGTATGACGAGGCATTACATATTGAGGTGTCTGTTTCGATTCGGTTGTTTACGTGGGCTTTTGCTTTTTCTAGCCCCTCTGCGACCTGTTTACTCATCAACAAAATACCTGTTAGATACTAGTAAACGCATGTTTAGTACTTCACTGAGTGTTCAATTTGACCGTTTACCGAATTCACCTGCTTGTTCTCTATTTCTGCATTACACTAAACATGTTTAAATTGTCTTGCCGCAATTGTTTACTACTCGCGGCGCAAGGGAGGCAGCCCATGGAACTCAAATCGTGCACCTACGCAACCGTCACCACGCTGGGTGACTTTGGACCCTGGATCAGCAAGATCGTCCTCGATCTACCGTGCACCGTGCACGCCAACGATATCGACACGCACTCCTTCCATATATATGTAGAGCGCCACGAGCGTTCGGGCGAGGTCCTGCTGCGCAAGGAGCGTGGCGCCGACCATGCCGCGCCGTCCGTGGGATATATCGATGTTCTCGCCGCGTATCCCTGTGATGAGAACGGCCGCAAGCTCGCCGTGGGCACCCATGTGGCGCTCGAGGTTGCCGAGCAGCGCCTGACCAAGACCATCGAGGGCGGCGTGATGGGCTCGCGCCTGCTCGATAACCAGCTGCGCGTCGTTCAGCTCGTGGCCCTGCCGGGTAATGACGACGATCCCACCAGCGGCCTGGTCTTCGACACCTGCCACGGCGACATCTGCCCCGCGCTCAAGGGCTGGAGCAACGCCACGCAAAAGACCCCCGTCAATGGCATCGCGCTCGAGTACGGCTTCTATGAGCCCAGCTTTATGGCCGAGGACTCGGCTTGCTTTAACCCGTTCCATCCTGAGGATGTTTCCGTTCCTCAGAAGGCTCCGCTCGTGGTGTACCTGCACGGCGCCGGCGAGGGCAAGGGCGCCACGCAGGGCGAGAGCGCTACGCGCGCCTATATCGGCAACCGCGTGACGGCCATTAGCCAGGCGCAAATCCAGCGCTACTTTGGCGGCTTTGCCTGGGTACTCGTGCCGCAGTCGCCCACGTTTTGGATGGACAACGGCGTCGAGCAGCTCGGCCGCTCCAACCAGAGCATCTACTCCCCCGTGCTCAAGGCGCTCATCGACGAGTTCGTTGCCGAGCATGCCGATCGCATCGACACCGACCGCATCGTGGTCGCTGGCCTTTCCAACGGCGGCTTTATGACCCTGCGCCTGTGCGCCGACTACCCCGATTTCTTCGCCGCGGGCCTTCCCTGCTGCGCGCCGTGGTACAACGCCACGGACGAGGACGTCGCCGCCCTGGCCAAGACGCCGCTGTGGTTTACGCACTCCAAGGGCGACGAGCTCGTGTCCCCGCAGGAGACCGTGCTGCCGCTCACGGCTCGCCTGCGTGCCGCCGGCGCCAACGTGCATCTTACCTACTTTAGCCATGTCGAAGACCTGACCGGCGTGTATCGCGAAGCCGACGGCTCGGCCAAAAAGACGTTCAACCATGGCGTGTGGATCCACCAATTCAACGACCTGTGTTATCAAGACTTCGACGGGGGCAACGTACTCATCGACGGCGAGCCGGTGGGCTGCTGGGAGTGGTCGGCCAGAGTTTCGAGGTAACCCTCCCGTCGGGGGCTCTGACCTTTAGTTTTGTAAACGTCCTCGCGCATGGGCCCCACTTATCCTGCCCCTTCGGAGCATCGGATAAGCGGGGCCCGCGCTGCGGAATGTTTACAAAACTAAAGGTCAGAGCCCCTAAGTTAACGTTGTTCGAAACGCTGGCCGGGCGCTTCCGGCAGCACGCCGTGTTGACGGCGATGGGGGCGTGGGTCCCGTCTTGCCTTGCGCGTAACTGGCTGAAATGATTTTGGTTGGAGCTTTTCTTATGTCCCAAAAGTTGACTCGGGTGATTGTTACTACTGATATGGAAGTCGATGATATGAACTCGCTCGTTCATTTGGCTCTGTATCTTAACTTGCTTGACGTGCAGGCTGTGGTGTATACGGCTTCGCAGTATCACTTTCTTGGGGATGGGGTTCATACGCTCGGCGAGGTGAATCCGCATTGGCGGACCAAAGGGCGTCGCTCTTATGAGTGGGAGGTTGTGCCTCATGAGCCCGATCCCACGGCCGGGGAGCTTCGTGAGTATCGGCCGTTTCC
>CAKTUC010000084.1 GCA_934617135.1 uncultured Collinsella sp.
CCATGGGTGGCACGGGCGTGCATAGCTTCGATACGCTGCAACCGCTGGAGTGGCCGACGCGCCTGGAGGCGGGCACATTTAACGGCCATGGTATTGCCGGTCTTTCCGCTGGACTCGATTTTATCGAGACCCAGGGTGGGGTCGAGGCGATTGCTGCCCACGAGCGCGCGCTTGCTGATCGCTTCCTGGCCGGTGTGCGCGAAATTCCGGGCATTACGCTCTACGGCGCCTTTGACCAGCCGACGCGCTCGTCGATCGTGTCGCTCAACGTGGGCGATATCGATTCGGCCGAGATTTCGGACGCGCTTATGCAAGGGTGGGGGATTGCGACCCGTCCCGGCGCCCATTGCGCCCCGCTCATGCACCGCGCGCTGGGAACCGAGCGCCAGGGTGTCGTGCGCTTCTCGTTTGGGTACTTCAACACGGATGACGAAGTCGACACGGCAATTGACGCCGTGCGCGATTTAGCCTGCTAAACACGCTCAAGCGTATATACTTTCGGGACGGGTGTTTTTGCCCGTCCCGTTTTTGTTTCGACCCGAAAGGTGTGCCTATGGCCTCATCCGCTCCGCGCGGTCTGCGCTCCGACCATGTCGTTACCGTCGGCATCGCTCTGTTCTCGATGCTCTTTGGTGCCGGCAACCTCATTATTCCGCCGCTTCTGGCACTGCAGGCAGGTTCTGCCACGCCGCTTGCCATGATCGGCTTTTTGATTGCCGCTATCGGCCTGCCCGTCATGGGCTTTATCGCCGTGGCGCTTGCCGGAACGGCGCGCGAGCTGGCCGGTCGCGTGCACCCCAAGTTTGGCGAGTTCTTCGTCGCGGCGGTGTATCTGGCGATCGGTCCGTGCCTGGCCATTCCTCGTACGAGCTCCACGGCCTTCGAGATGCTGGTGCCGCTGCTGCCCGAGGGCGTTTCGCTCGGCACGGCTCGCCTGGTGTTTGCCGTCGCCTTCTTCGTCGTCGCGTTTGCGCTTACGCTGCGCCCGGGCGTCATCACGCGCGTGCTCGGTCGCATTACGGGCCCCGCGCTCATCGCACTCATTGTGCTAGTCGTTGGCGCTGCCATGATCTCACCGCTGGGTCCGGCTGCCGCGCCGCAGGCTCCCTATGATGCGGGTGCTGCCGTGCAGGGCTTCTTGACCGGCTATCAGACGATGGACCTGCTTGCGTCGCTCGCCTTTGGCATCATCATCGCCGAGACTATCCATGAGCTCGGCGTTACCGACGATAAGCGCGTGGCATTCGAGATCTCGCGCTCCGGCGTGATCGCCGGCGTGCTCATGGCCATCATCTACTGCGGCCTGGCACTTGCCGGTATGCAGCTCGGCACCGTGATGCCCGATGCGACGAACGGCGCTGCCATCCTTGCCCGCTCGGCCTCCATGCACTTTGGGCTTGCCGGCACGGTCGTGGTCTTCGCGATCTTTTTCCTCGCCTGCATGAACGTGTGCATTGGCCTCATTAGCTGCTGCTCGCGTTACTTCTGCGAGACGTATGTGGTCGTAGGGGGAGCGGAGGCTCCCGAGGAGGCCATGCGCCGCCCCTTCGCAATTCTCGCCTTTGTGTTCGCGGCGTTTTCGTGTGTGCTCTCCAACGTGGGCCTCGACATGATCCTCATGTTCTCGGTGCCCATGCTCAACGCCCTGTATCCCGTCGCCATCGTGCTGGTGCTTATGGGCCTGGTGCACGGTTTTTGCGATGCGCATCCGCAGGTGTGGGTTTGGGTCGGTGGCGTTGTCGCCGTGCAGAGTGTGATCACCTCGGTCCGCGATGCGTTCTTTGCGGGTGTGTGGCTGCCGTTTGATGCGTTGCCGTTAGCTGACATCGGTGCCGCATGGGCGCCGGTTGCCGTGGTGGCGTTTGCAATCGGCCTGGTCCATAGTCGGTTTGTCGCACATTCGAGGAGCTAGGGTTTCTGCGCTTGCACAGGCGGGGAGTCTACCCTATAATTTCCTTCGCTTTGGGACACGCAAGGTTTAGACCTTAGCTGCTCAACACCTTCGGGACGTGGCGCAGTTTGGTAGCGCGCCTGCTTTGGGAGCAGGATGTCGCAGGTTCAAATCCTGTCGTCCCGACCATATCTTGCGGGCGTAGTTCAATGGTAGAACCCCAGCCTTCCAAGCTGATGACGCGGGTTCGATTCCCGTCGCCCGCTCCACGAGATAGATAAACGGCTCTGATTTCTTTTTTGGAATCAGAGCCGTTTTCGTTTACGCGCCGGGTGACGGGAATCGAAACTGCCCCACATCCCCTCCTAAGTTGCGGTGAAATAGTTCCTGGATTAGCCGCAAAAGCTGTTATCCAGGAACTATTTCACCGCAA
Organism: uncultured Collinsella sp.; assembly: GCA_934617135.1. Taxonomy (GTDB): domain Bacteria; phylum Actinomycetota; class Coriobacteriia; order Coriobacteriales; family Coriobacteriaceae; genus Collinsella. The sequence goes on from CAKTUC010000084.1 coordinate 2,325, forward strand.
CTTATTGAGGCCGAGTTGGTTGGGCCGATGTTGGGTTCTGTTGTCGAGAAGATGAGGGCAGCCGGTCAGGAGTCTGCGTAGGGTTTTGTGGTTGGTATACCGTAGCCGCGCAACATGGCGCCAAATGCTTCGACATCGTAGGTGTCTGAAAGTTTGAAATGAATGACGTTGTGGCCCATGGCACGCAGGTTCGCGTCGCGCATGAGGGCAGCCCGATAGGTGTTTGCTGCAGTATGTTCCGGATCATTTTGGGCGTCGTCCTCAAACTTGCCTAGTCCATGCAGCTCAGCCAGCATCCAAGAGCCGTTTGGCATCTGCCAGCCGTAATCTGCCAAATAATAGCCGGCGTTTCCCGGTCTAGTGATTTCAACCTGAAGTTCGGGAGCGGCAACTCCCGCCAGAATCATTGCCGCCCGTGCTTCGGATTCTCCACCGTTATCCGATCTGCCATCCATGTGTTCAAAAACCTCAAACGCACGCGCGATGCCGTGCAGTCCGCGGCAGTTCGCTTGTGCGTATGCCCGCAGCTCTTCACGCTCGACACCGTACTCACGAGCCAACCCGTCGACATAACCCAGCGCATAGCGAAAAGCGGTCGTTCGGGCGATATCGACAACCGTTCGATACGGATCCGTGAGCGTAAACGGGCCGAGCTGCCACACTTCGCCCGCCCGCCAGCGACGATACTCAACGAATTCATACGTATCGCGTCTGGTGGAACGCGGAAGCAGCACTTGCACCTTGTCGAGAAGCGAATATGCAGAACCGATGCCGTAGAGCAGTGCCGCTGTTGCTCCGCAAAACACGGCATCCGGTTCAACGATCGCAATGGCGGATGCCAGCTGAAAGATTCGACCTTCTATGCCAAGGTCATTCCAATATGCAGGGTCGGCATAGACGTGGTTATAGAGTCGAACGATCATTTGTTTTTTCATGAGTGCGTAGGCGCATCGTTCATCCCATTTTTCCGTAGCTACAAATAGGCGTCCGTCATGATGAGCCTCGAATATCGAGAAGAATAGCTTTACCTGTGGTTTGGTGCAGCGGTCATCGTTACTCATTGGCGACCCCAAGGCATTGAGAGGGAACGAATGACATCAAGCTATCGCATATCCATTCTGTCGGACCTTGCCATGAACTGACCAAAAGCTTGACGGTGCAGGTCAGGGGCTTATAACGGAGCTGGGCACATCGGCAAACGGTCGATAATGGCCTTTCGGCGGTATTAAAACCTGCCCTTACAAAAAGTTGCGGTGAAATAGTTCCTGAAAAGCTCAAATAAGTCGAAATCCAGTAACTATTTCACCGCAACTTAGGAGGGGATGGGGTTGATGGAGGGGGCGGTGCCGCTGTTTGTCGGTTAGTTGCGGGGGCGGTGGCGGAGCTTGT
>CAKTUC010000085.1 GCA_934617135.1 uncultured Collinsella sp.
ATGAGCATGGCGATGATGAGGATGCATAGGTGCGAGCCGGTTAGGCGCGCCCCGTTTACAAAGCGCTTGCGAATCACGTGATAGGGCGCGCGACCCTCGCGAATGTTGAACGCCTGCTTAAGGAAGCGGGCGGCGTTCTCCATGGCCTCGCTGTGTGCAGGACGGATGCCGTGGCGCCGATGATGGCGCTCACGCAGCCGCTTGATCTGTTGTTTGTCGAGTTCCATGTCCACCTCGTTCCGGCACGGTCCGCGCATCGCCCCCGTTGCCCCTACTCTACACCGCGGATGGCAGGAGAATCATCTTTACCGATCATCTGGGCGGCCAAGCTACATGCCGTCACAGACAAAACCTCGACAAATACAAAAGCGCGGGGCCGGATAGATTCCGACCCCGCGCTTTGCGTTGATGCGTTGTGGTTCGGCTTAGCCCAGCAGGCTCAGGCCAACGGAGATAAACGCGAGGATAACGCCGACGATGGACTCGCCGCCGAGCAGGCCGCTGGCGACGACCAAGCCCTGCTCCTGGAAGGCGGCGTCCTTGGCTGCCTTCTCCTCGTCCGAAAGACCGGCCGTGGCATCGCGGTGAGCGGCCCACTTATCGTAGGCGAGCTTGACGCAGGAGCCCAGGAAGGCCGTGAGCGACATGTAGAACGGCAGGTACACGCCCAGGCCGATCATCATGGCCGGAATACCGAGCCAGTACATGACGATGCCGGCGATAAAGCCGCCGACGAACCACGGCACGCTCGGGATGCCCGAGACCATGGTGGCAACGACGCTTGCCTGCGCGGCAACGAAGCTCTTGTCGGGGCCAAAGGCGTCCGGACCATAGGCGGTGACGAGCGCAACCATGACGGCGGCGGCGACCAGGGCGCCCACGATGCCGCCGATGGCCTGGCCGATCCACTGCGCGCGCGGGTTGGTGCCCAGCACGGCGCCAGCCTTAAAGTCGTTCATGACGTCGCCCGCAAGGCCGCACGCCACGGCAACGATGCCGGCGATAAAGAACAGCTTGACCTGGGCGATCTGAGCGCAGGCTGCCACGATGAGCATGACGATGAGGCCAAAGATCTCCATGGGGTCGATACCCGTCTGGCCGCAGCTCTGCGCGCTCATGATGGTAGTGACAAAGGTGAACAGCGTGACGATAACGGCCGGAACGGGGCCAAGGTCGAGCGCGATGGCGATGACGACGGCGATGGCGGCAGCGCCCAGACCGATGATGCCGGCGTCGAGCTTAAGGGAGCCCGAGATGAGCGACTGCTCGTCGGTGTCGGTGGAGCTGTCGGCGGCAAGACCGCGGACGATGCCGGCGACCTGCGGCAAGATGTCCTTAAGGACGACGGCGACGCCAAAGCCCATCATGAGGCCCATACCCAGGGACTTGACGATGCCCTGCGCGGTCACGACGTCGAACAGGCCGGCAGCGGTGCCGCCGACGATGATGCCAAAGTTGCCCAGCAGCGCGCCGGCAAACCAGAAAGCGACCGGGGCGAAGCCCACGAGGAAGCCGACGGAGAGCAGCATGGGCGAGTTGTAGATACCAAAGGTCACGCCGGGGATGTTGAGCGTGCACAGCATACTGGGCACAATGCCCAGGGCGTCGCGCAGCACACTGTAGATGCCGGCGAGGGCCATGGAGCCAAAGAGCTGCTTGCCGGTCTTGCCGCCGGCCTCGGTTGCGCGCAGGGTTTGAGCTGCGGCGTTGCCGGTGGGGAACTCAAGCGCGGCGTCCACGATAAAGTGACGGTGGATGAGCGCCGTGGCCAGCAGGCCCAGGATGGTGCCGGCGAGTGCCACGATAAACATGTCGAGCCAGCTGATCTGGTCGGCATAGCCCAGCATCCAGGCGCCCGGGATGGTAAACGCCAGACCGCCGGCGACCATGGCGCCTGCGGACATGATGGTGTGGGTGACGTTTGCCTCGTTGAGGCTGGCGTTGCCCATGAGCTTCAGGAAGAACAGCGAGATGACGGCAGCGAAGACGATCGGCCAGGGGAGTGCGCCCATCTTGAGGGCCGTGTAGGCCGAGCTTGCCGTGATAATCACGCAGCCAAGGACGCCGATGACGACGCCGCGCAGCGTGAGTTGCCCGCGCATCGAAGCGCGGTTCGAGGGATTGCTCATATAAAACTCCTTTGCGTATATCCGCTTCCCCCGGGAGCGCCGTTACGGATACGGCGCGGGAAGTCGGGTTACCAAGGGCCGCCGCATGAGCTCGCGCGCGACCGCGCACCAGTATAGCCGCAAGCTAGTCATTTTGGGATGACTGGTTTAGGTAGGCGATATACTGCTGGGCAGACGAAAGGAGCGCCGACGATGCTTAATGGGTGCGCATTTATATTGACGGTCGACGTGGGCAACACGTTCATTCGCTTTGGCCTGTTTGCCGAGGACTCGGCCGCGGCGCAGGAATGCCCGCTTGCGACGTGCGAGATAACCACGCCGTCGAGCATCACGGCGGACGAGGCACGCATGCGACTCGCGCAGGTCATGGGCGCGCTGGCTGCCGATGCAGGTATACCGGGCGCGCTTGTGCCCACGGCGGCCGTGCTGAGTTGTGTGGTGCCGGCGCTCGAGCGCCCGTGGAAGGCGGCACTTTCCCGCACCTGCACGGGGCGCGTGCTCACCGTGGGGCCGGGCCTCAAGACCGGCATGCCCGTGCACTACGACGATCCGGCCGAGATCGGCCCCGACCGCATCGCCGATGCCGTGGCGGCCCGCGCCGTCTACGGCTCGCCGTGCATCGTGATTGACCTGGGCACGACGACCAATATCGAGGTGATCGACGCGCGCGGTACCTTTGTGGGCGGCGTCATCGCGCCGGGCTTGGCACTCGGCGCTCGCTCGCTTTCGGCGGCAGCAGCGCGCCTGCCCCAGGTCGAGCCCTCGGCACCGACGCACGTCATCGGGCGCAACACGCGCGAGGCCATGCGCTCGGGCGTGGTTTTGGGCGAGGTGGCCCGCATCGACGGCATGCTCGACATGGTGCTTGCCGAGATGCGCGCGACCAAGGCGGCGGGGGAGGGCAGCGTGCCCATCGTCATCACCGGCGACGATGCCGAGGCACTTGCGGCCCTGGTCGGCCATAGCCTGACGGTCGACGACGCGCTGACGCTGCGGGGTCTCGCCGAGCTTTACCGCATCAATCAAAAGCCCCGTCGCGCGTAGGACGAGGAAGTCGGTGGGATAAACGCCCCTACCTTCCACCTGCTACAATGGGTCAAACTGTTGCGATTACGGAGGTGTCTGGCATGTCGGACGATCTTCATCAAACCGCGTCGGGCAAGCGCCGCGACGTCATTAGCTGGGACGAGTTCTTTATGAGTGTGGCCATTGCCGCGCAGCGCCGCAGCAAGGACCCCAACACGCAGGTGGGCGCGTGCATCGCCAGCACCAACCACCG
>CAKTUC010000086.1 GCA_934617135.1 uncultured Collinsella sp.
GGCCCTGATAGGTGAGCGACTTGGTGAGCATGGTCTGCGTGGAGTTGGAGCCCGAGCCGGCGATGACGGGGACGCGTCCTGCAACCTGCTTGACCACTGCGGCGACGACGGAGTTGTCCTCGTCATCGGTCATCGTGGCACTCTCACCGGTGGTGCCCAAGGTGAGGATGGCGTCGGTGCCATTTTGCAGGTGAAAATCGACCAGGCGCTCGAGCGCATCAAAGTCGACGCTGCCGTCCTTCTTAAACGGGGTGACAAGGGCGACGATCGAACCCTCGAGGTTGCGGACGTCCATATTCTTCTCCTTCGCTTCTGCGATCTGGATGCGTTTGTTCCATTGGGCGGCAACCGCCAGACGTTCGTCCTGAGCGCGACGACGGGCGGCATCGGCGCGCGACTTGGCCAGCAGCTCGCGGCCGCACGGAAGGACGTCGAGCGTGGCAAAGTAGTCGCCCGGGCGCTCGGCGCGACGAATAAGATCTGCCGAGCCGTCGGGGCGCAGCAATACCTCTGCGGAGCGCAGGCGGCCGTTGTAGTTGTAGCCCATGGAATAGCCATGCGCGCCGGTGTCGTGGATCACGAGCAAGTCGCCCATATCGATCTGCGGCAGCTCACGGTCGATGGCGAACTTGTCGTTGTTCTCGCACAAGTTGCCCGTGATGTCGTACGTGTTCGTGACCGGCGCCGTGGTCTTGTCGGGACCACCGGGCTGGCCCATCACCGTAACGTGGTGGTAAGCGCCATACATGGCAGGACGAATGAGGTCGACGGCACTTGCGTCCACGCCGATATAGTCCTTGTAGATCCGCTTTTCGTGGATGGCCTTGGTGACCAGGCACCCGTAGGGGCCCATCATAAAGCGGCCCATCTCGGTGCAGATCGCCACATCGCCCATGCCGGCGGGGACCAGAATCTCGTCGTAGGCCGCGTGTACGCCCTCGCCGATGGCGTGGATGTCGTTAGCCTGCTGCTCGGGCAGGTAGGGGATACCCACACCGCCGGACAGGTTAATGAAGGCGACATGTGCGCCCGTTTCACGCTCCAGGCGCACGGCAAGTTCAAAGAGGATGCGCGCGAGCTTGGGGTAGTAGTCGTTGGTGACGGTGTTGCTGGCAAGGAAGGCGTGGATACCAAAGTCCTCGGCACCCTTGGCCTTGAGCGTGCGGAAGGCCTCGAAGAGCTGCTCGGTGGTCATACCGTATTTGGAGTCGCCGGGGTTATCCATGATGCCGTTGGAGAGCTGGAACAGGCCGCCCGGGTTAAAACGGCAGCTGACTGTCTTAGGGATGGGGCCCGCGACGCGCTCAAAGAACTCGATGTGGCTTATGTCGTCAAAGTTGACGATGGCGCCCAGTTTATCTGCAAGGGCAAAGTCCGCCGCCGGCGTGTCGTTGGACGAGAACATGATGTCGTGTCCCGTGATGCCCAGCGAGCGGGCGATCATGAGCTCGGTATAGCTCGAGCAATCGCAGCCGCAGCCGTATTCGTTGAGAATGGAGATGAGCGCCGGGTTGGGATTGGCCTTGACGGCAAAGTACTCCTTAAATCCCGGGTTCCATGCAAAGGCGTCGCGCACTTCTTGCATGTTGCGGCGGATGCCCGCCTCGTCGTATAGATGAAACGGCGTGGGGAACTGCTCGACGATATGCTCGAGCGTTTCCTTGTCCACAAACGGCTGCTTGGCCGCATATGCCTCGTTGGGGGTCAATGCCATGTCCCGTAAACCTCGCTATCCAGACGGCGCCATCTGCGCATCGAATCCGCATAACGTGGACCCAATGTCCGGATAGCGCTCCCGCATTGCTGCAGACAGTCCTGCGGGTGTTTCCCGCAGGCCCACCAGGCTGTTCGTGCCCGAAATGCCCAGTTCGGCGGGTTTCGCCTCCCCGCAGGGTCAAAGTCTGCCGACTCGCCCGCGGCTCATCGTGCCCGCGCCTCTATCAAGTGGTAAAGACCCTACCACGTTGCACTTTACCAAACAAGAGTATTCGTATATAACGTTTAAAAAATGCAGCATCATGCTAGAAACAAGGGCGTCACAATCCTGCGTCACAATAGGTGGCAGCCGAGTCGCCCCATGAAAGGAATCCCTATGACCGAGCTCCAAGAACTCCGTCGTTATCGTCGCGACTTGCATCGCATTCCGGAGCTCGACTTCGATCTTCCGCAAACTATCGCCTATATCGAGGGTGTGCTCGATCCGCTTGTCTGCGAGGTGACCCATCCGTGTCCGAGCTGCGTCTGCGCCTTCTTCGATGCCGGTGTGGGCGCTGCGCACGCCACGGCGATTCGTGCCGACATGGACGCCCTGCCCATTGCGGAGGCGACGGGTGTGGATTTCGCCTCGACGCATCCCGGCAAGATGCACGCTTGCGGCCACGATGGCCATATGGCCATGGCGCTCGCGGCAGCGACTTTTGTCGCCCGTACGATCCGTGAGCAGCCAGGTGTCATCAAACGCAACGTGCTCTTTGTGTTTCAGCCGGCCGAGGAAACGACCGGTGGCGCCAAGACAGTGTGCGAGAGCGGCGTGTTTGAGCGCTACGGGGCAGACCGCATCTTCGGCTTCCATGTATGGCCCGATCTGCCCGCCGGCACGTTGGCGAGCTGTTCCGGTCCACTGCTGGCGCGCTCGAGCGAGACACACATTCATATCCATGGCGCGAGTATCCATATCGCCAAGACCTACGGCGTTCCGGTCGAGGAGTCGCACGATGCCGCGCTGGCTGCTGCCAAGTTCTTGGTTGCCGAGCGCGAGCTGATGGATGAGTTGGGTACCGACGAGCCCTGCATTGGCAAGTTCGGTCTGCTGCAGGCAGGCACCGTCTGCAATGCGGTGGCGGGGGAGGCCCATGTCGCCGGCAGCCTGCGCGTGTTTACGGACGACATGTTCGATCGTGCGCGCGAAGGCGTGCGCCGCGTGTTGGACGAGGCCTGCGCCGCAACGGGCTGCACGTATGATCTCGACTTTGCCGAGGGCTATCCGCCGGTCGATAACGACCCCGAGTTATTTGCCCGTATTGCGCCTGCCTTGCCCGAGCTGCAACTTGTGGACGAGCCGCTGCTGATCGCCGAGGATTTCGCGTTCTATCAGCGCCATCTGCCGGGTGTGTTCTTCTTGCTGGGCACGGGCGTGCCGGAGGGTCAAGAAAACCTGAGCGATTCGGATGGCTGCCCCGCCTATGCCACGAGCGCTCTGCATACCGATACCATGCTCTTTGACGAGGAGATCCTACTCAAGGGCCTCGATGTCTACAAACGATTGCTTTTGCTTGACTAAGGCGTGAAGGACTATTTGTTCTAGAAGACACGAACAAACGTACGATATAATAGAGATGTAAGTCTGTAGAAACGTTTGACGTTACTAACGTAAGGCGATACTATG
>CAKTUC010000087.1 GCA_934617135.1 uncultured Collinsella sp.
CGGCACGGGGCGCCCGACTTGATCTGGCCGGCGTTGACGCCCACGACCAGGTCGGCGATCGTGGAGTCCTCGGTCTCGCCGGAGCGGTGGCTCACGATGCAGGCGTAACCGGCCTCCTTGGCGGTCTCGATGGCCTCGAGCGACTCGGTGAGCGTGCCGATCTGGTTGACCTTGACCAGGATCGCGTTGGCGGCACCAAGCTCGATGCCCTTCTTGAGGCGCTCGGTGTTGGTGACGAACAGGTCGTCGCCCACCAGCTGCACCTTGTTGCCAATGCGGCGGGTAAGCTCGACCCAGCCGTCCCAGTCCTCCTCGGCCATGCCGTCCTCGATGGAGATGATGGGGTAGGTGTCGACGAGCTTCTCCCAGTAATCGACCATCTGGGCGCTCGTGTACTCAACGCCCTCGCCCTTGAGCTCGTACATGCCGGTCTCGGCGTTGTAGAACTCGGTCGACGCCGGGTCCATGGCGTACATGAAGTCGACGCCGGGCTTAAAGCCGGCCTTCTCCACGGCCTTGGTGATGTACTCGAACGGCTCGGCGTTGGTCTTGAGGTTGGGCGCAAAGCCGCCCTCGTCGCCCACGCCGCCGCCCAGGCCGGCCTCGTGCAGCACGCCCTTGAGGGTGTGGTAGACCTCGGCGCACCAACGCAGGCCCTCGGTAAAGCTCGGGGCGCCCACCGGCATGATCATGAACTCCTGGAAGTCAACGTTGTTGTCGGCATGCACGCCGCCGTTGAGGATGTTCATCATAGGCGTGGGCAGCAGGTGTGCGTTGACGCCGCCCAGATACTGGTACAGCGACAGGCCCGCCGACTCTGCCGCAGCGCGGGCAACGGCCAGCGACACGCCCAGAATGGCATTGGCGCCGAGCTTGGTCTTGTTGGGCGTACCGTCGGCGGCGATTAGTGCGGCATCGACGGCGCGCTGATCGAAAGCATCGAGGCCCACGACGGCGTCGGCGCACTCGTTGTTGACATGCTCGACGGCCTGAGAGACGCCCTTGCCCAGGTAGCGGCCTTTGTCGCCATCGCGCAGCTCGCAGGCCTCAAAGGCGCCGGTCGAAGCGCCCGAAGGCACCATCGCGCGACCGAAGCTGCCGTCCTCGAGCACGACCTCGACCTCGACGGTGGGGTTGCCGCGGCTGTCGAGCACCTCGCGACCGTAGACGTCCAAAATATCGCTCATGTTGTCTCCCTCTCACTCGGAAACGTAGTTGATGCAAGCGACCGGCCGACTGTGCACCGTCGGTGCGTCTCCGTAAGTTAGCCATGTCGCACTTTTTGCATTATGCCCTAAGTTAGCCGAGGGATACACTTGTTTTTCGAAAAATTTAGCTGGGACGATGAGGCATGTCAGCCCGTCGTTCCCGCAGTCTTACTCCTCTGCCTTGGCGGCATCCCAGAGGTCGTTGAGGCCATGGGTTGAAAGCTCAGCCAGATCCACATGGGCGTTGGCCGCCATCTGCTCCATCGCAGTCCAGCGACGGCGGAACTTGGCCGTGCTCGCGCGCAGAGCGCTCTCGGCGTCGATCCCCTCCTTGCGCGCAACGTTGACCAGGGCAAAGAGCAGGTCGCCAAACTCCATCTCGCGCTCGGGCGAGCCAGGAGCCTCGGCCTCAAACTCGGCACGCTCCTCGGCGACCTCGTCCCACACGTCCTGGACCGTCTCCCACTCAAAGCCCACGGCAGCCGCCTTGCGCGACACCTTCTGAGCCTGCATCAGCGCCGGCAGATGCGTGGGCACGCCGTCGAGCAGGCCCTCGGGCGCGGCCTCGCCTGCTGCCACGGCCTTGTCCTTGGCAGCCTTCTCGGCCAGCTTGACCTCGTCCCAGATCTTGAGGACCTCGTCGGAGCTCTCGGCATCCGCATCGCCAAACACGTGCGGGTGACGGCGGATGAGCTTGGCGTCGATATCGCGTGCCACGTCGGCAAGCGTAAACTCGCCGGCGTCCGCCGCAATCTGTGCATGCAGCACTACCTGCATGAGCACGTCGCCGAGTTCCTCGCGCAGGTGTGCCGCGTCATCGGCCTCGATACAATCGAGCGCCTCGTAGGCTTCCTCGATCATGTTCTTGCCGATGCTGCGGTGCGTCTGTTCGCGATCCCACGGGCAGCCATCGGGCTGACGCAGACGCCAGATGGTCTGCATCAGATGCTGCAGCTCGGCCGACGCGTCGACCAGCGTGGACAAATCGCGCGAGCCCTCGGCATTTTGCTGAGCCATGTGCTGCGCCATGGTTATTCCTCCTCCAGGATCACGTGACGGAACGCGCCGCCCTCGTAGATGCCATAGCTGTGCGTACCGTCCTTGGGAATACTCACGCTGCCGGGATTGAAGAGCCACAGGCCCGGGTGCGCCTCGCTTGCCTCGTTAACCTTGATGTGCGTGTGGCCGTAGACGAGCGCGGAGCCCTCGGGCAGCGCGGGCGCGTGGTCGACGCTGTTGTGCATGCCGGCACCAAAGACGTGGCCGTGTGTCAGGAACAGCTCGCGGCCGGCCTCGTCGAACAGCGTGGCGTAGTCGGCCATGACGGGGAAGTCAAGAACCATCTGGTCGACCTCGGCGTCGCAGTTGCCGCGCACCGCGATGATACGGTCGGCTAGGGCATTGAGCAGCGGAATCACACGCTTGGGGGCGTAGTCGCGCGGCAGGTCGTTGCGCGGGCCGTGGTAGAGCAGGTCGCCCAGCAGCACGATGCGGTCGGGCTGCTCGGATTCGATGGCGGCGACCAGGCGCTCGGTCCAGTATGCCGAGCCGTGGATGTCGGAGGCGATGAGGTATTTCATGGGGAGTCCTTTCGGGTGGGGGCTGATGTGGCCGGGCGCGAGATGTCGCCGGCCGCGCTATTCAAATCGCAGTGCCGAGGCTTGCGCTGCCTGCATCACGCGCTGGAGCGGCACGCCGTGCTCTCGGGCGAGACGGGCGCAGTCCTCGTACTCGGGCGCCGCACGCCCACTGCCGTCGGGCAGGGTGGCTACTTTGACGGCCACCTCGCCCCAAGGCGTCGCTACCTGCTCAAAACGACGCGGCAGGCAGACGCGTTCCATCACCTGGCGGCGAATGCCGTTGGTCGTGGTTTCCAAAAAGATAATCGTCTGCAGACGGTCAATGTCCTCGCAGGCGCAGATTACCTGCAGCTGCCAGCCGGGACGGCCCTTCTTGCAGTAAAGGGGCAGCCAGTGTACCTCGCGCGCACCTGCCTCGCGCAGGCGGTCGGCGGCATAGGCGAGCACCTCGGGCGACGCGTCGTCGACGTCGCACTCCAGTTTGACGATGGTCTCGGGCGCATCGGTCTCGCGGGACAGCGGAGATGTACTTCCACGTTGCATACGGTCCGGATCCTTTCCGCACGGGCTCGTTTT
>CAKTUC010000088.1 GCA_934617135.1 uncultured Collinsella sp.
GCCATGGCGCCCATGGTCTCGGCAGGCACGTTGTCGGCGATGTCGCTGTAGTGCTTCTTAGGGATCACGAGCGTGTGGACCGGCGCCTGGGGGTTGAGGTCGTCGAACGCGATGACCTGGTCGTCCTCATAGACAACGGTCGAGGGGATCTCATGGTTGGCGATTTTGCAGAAAATGCAATCACACATAGCTGGTTCCTTTCTAACTAGCCAGGGTAGTCTTTTTGGGACGGGGCTTTTTTGACTACTTTTCGCCAGCGTCTGACGCTCGGCGAGGCAGCCGGCAAGAGGTAGTCAAAAAAGCCCCGTCCCAAAAAGACTACCCCAAAGTGGGCTGTGGGATGGTTAGAACGAGAGGTTGTCGTCGGTGTTGGCGGCTTCGCCGTCGGCGAGCACGTCGTTGCCGTCGACGTCCTTAAGGAGCACCGAGACCTTCTGCTCGGCATCGGCCAGACGGGTGCGCAGGCTCTTGAGGAGCTCGACGCCGCGGGTGTAGCTCTCGAGCGACTCCTCGAGCTCCATGTCGCCCGACTCCAAGCTGCGGATAATGAGCTCCAGCTCCTGCGAGGCCTGCTTGTACGTAAGCTGCTCGACTGGGGTCTTCTCTACCATATCTGTTTCCTTTCCTAAAGGTCTATCACCATGAAACGCGGTCTACTCGACCGTATCGACGGTTGCCGCCACGTTGCCGTCCGCCATGCGCACGCGGATAGCGTCACCAGGCTTAAAGGTCTTGGCGCTCGTAGCCACGCCGTCATCGCTGTACGCGATGGAATAGCCACGGGCAAGCACCTTGAGCGGCGACAGGGCATCGAGCGAAGCCGCCGCTCGGCCCAGGTCGGACGCCGGCCTGCTGAGCATCGTGCGCCCCTGATGCTCTAGACGGGAGCTTGCGAGCATGAGCGCATGGCGCTTGCCATCGAGCCCCGAGGTGCTTGCGACCAAGCGCTCGGGCAGACGCTCGAAGTTGGAGCGGAAGGCCCCAACCGAGCGCGTTATGGCGCCAGACAGACGATCGGCCGTCAGGGCAAGCTCAGACTCGCGACGCTCGACCATAAACGTTGGATCGTTCAGGCACGGGCGGCACGCGGCCGCATCGAGCGCATCGCCCAAGCGCGCCGTATAGGTATCCCAGGCACGCCGACCACGCTGATCGAGCATCTCCAGATCGACCTGATCCGACCCGATCATCGAAGCCATCGCAGCACCTAGGCGCTGATGGCGCGTCTCGAGCACATCCGCCAGCTCTGTCATGGCCGGTGCCACGGATTCTGCCGCCGCCGTGGGCGTGGAGGCACGACGGTCGCTCACCATGTCGCAGATCGAAGTATCGGGCTCATGGCCAATACCCGTCACCACAGGCACGGGACAGGCCGCCACTGCACGGGCAAGCTCCTCGTCGTTAAAGGTCATGAGGTCCTCGAAGGAACCACCTCCACGCACGAGCAAAATGCAATCGGGTGACGGCGTAATGGCAGCGGCGCGGCGCAGGCCTTCGATAAGCTCAGCCGGCGCTCCCTCGCCCTGCACCTTGGCACCCACGCAAACGAGCTCGACAAGTGGGTTGCGACGGCGCAGCGTACGCTTGACGTCGTCGATCACGGCGCCCGAAAGCGAGGTGACGACCGCCACGCGTGAACAAAACACCGGAATGCGACGTTTGCGCGCCTCGTCCATCAGGCCCTCGCGGCGCAGTTTTTCGGCCAATTGCGCCACTTGTTGACGCAGCAGGCCCTCCCCTGCCAGCGAGAATGAACGAGCGACAAAGCTCATGCGGCCCGTGGGCTTATAGAGATTGAAGCTGCCCTTAAAGCTCACCTGCATACCGTCGCGCAAGTCGAAGGTGCGCTTGAGATAGGCGCCCTTCCAGATGATGCAGTCGACAGCGGCCGAGTCGTCCTTGATCTGGAAGTAGCAGTGGCCGCTTCGGGCATTGGGGCCACGAAAGCCCGTGACCTCGCCCAGGACGCTCAGCTGCGGAATGGCATCGAGCGCGCCAGCGGCGATCTCCACCGCCTGGCTCACGCTGAGCTCTTTGCGCTCCTGTTCGTCCGATCCGTCGAACTCGGCGGAAACGGCATTGCCGGTTAGATTCCAGCCTGCCACGCACCCTCCTTTCGTCATCGTGCACATGGGCTCCGACCCCGTGCAAATTCAAGTCCCACACATAGTACAGCGCCGCAGGGACACAAATCCCCACGGCGCCCGTCGACCCAATTTGTTATCGGTTGGAGTTTCTGTTGTAACGAGCCATAAGGTAGAGCAGCTGAATAATCGAGGTGAGCGCCGCAGCCACATAGGTAAGCGCGGCTGCCGTCAGCACCTTCTTGGCACCGTTGACCTGCTTGGAGCTCATGCCCGACTGCTCGATATACGCCACGGCGCGGCGACTGGCATCAATCTCGACCGGCAGCGTAACGAGCTGGAACAGAACGCTAAACGAGAAGAAGATCAACGCGAGCGTTGTGAGCCCCGCGATGTTCATGAACAGGCCCATGAGCAGCACGATGGTCCAAGTGTTCTGGGTAAAGTTGACGACCGGCACGAGGGCGGTGCGTACCTTCATCATGGCGTAGCCGCTTTGACGCTGCGCGGCATGGCCCGCCTCGTGGCAGGCGACAGCAACGCTTGCGACCGAGCCGCCCGAACGGTTGGAATCCGACAGATACAGGTTGTTATCCTGCGGGTTGTAGTGGTCGGTGAGCTCGCCGGCAACGCCCTTGATGCCCACGGCGTTGCAACCGTTGGCGTCAAGCATGCGGCGAGCGACCGTAGCACCCGTGTCGCCGTCCGAGCGTACCTTGGACCACGTCTTGTACGTCGAGTTGATATAGCTCTGCGCGGCAAGGCCAAGCACCGTGCAGACAAGAACAACCAGCAGGTACAGCGGGTCGATGCCAAAGCCGTAACCATAGTAATAGGGCATGCGAATTCCTCCGAATCGAGTTACACGTTGGAGGCATTCTACCCACTCGCCCAGCAGGCAAGTCAGCATCGATGTTTAGGCATTGTCAGCGAAAACGGCCGAGGGCGAGCAAGGTGACGTGAAAGAGAAGCGACGCGTACTTTGGTACGCAAGCGACGATTGAACGTCAGATTGCCGCTCTCGGCCGTTTGCAGCGTCGAGCTGTTACGCGGTTTGGTAAAACCGCGTAACTATAAAAGCTCGATTTTGCCGTCCTTCACGGTGAGTCCCATGTTGCCCGAAAGCAGATCGTCCAGGCGCGAGCCCACGAGCTCAAAGCGCCAACCTTCGCGCAAGGGACTCTGCTCGGGATGCTCAATGTAGTCGGCCAAGTCATCGCGTGAGGCAATGACCGAAGTCGCCACGCCCGAACGCTCGGCAACCA
>CAKTUC010000089.1 GCA_934617135.1 uncultured Collinsella sp.
TGTGCGTGTTTGCTGTGCGCATGTAGCTTCCTTTCCGGTAACTAAGGGTAACGGCTACTCCACCGTCACCAGGCTAAAGAGCTCAACGTCCTCATGGGAAGACGTGAGCTTCTCGCGCGGGTTGAGAAACGCAAGCTCAAGAATACAACCGTAGCCTACAAGCTTTGCGCCCATATCTCGCACCAGTTTACCTGTTGCCTCGACGGTTCCGCCCGTCGCGACCAAGTCGTCCAGAATCAACACGGTATCTTTAGAGCTAATAGCGTCGGCGTGGATCTCGATGGAGTCCGTGCCATACTCGAGCTCATAGCTCTCGCTCACCGTCTTGCGCGGCAGTTTACCCGGTTTACGTGCGGGAACAAAGCCAGCACCCAGGGCAACGGCCACGGGAACGCCCACCATAAAGCCTCGGGCCTCGGGGCCGACGACCTTGGTGATGCCCATTCCGGCAAAATGCTCGGCGAGCGCATCGGTCATGGACTTGAGTGCCTCTGAGTCACCAAAGAGCGGCGTAATGTCCTTAAAGATGACTCCGGGCTCGGGATAGTCGGGGATGTCGACGATATGAGATTCGAAGTCGTACATTGCGTGACCTTTCATGGATTGCCGGTTGGGAGGCGATTATTTACCCGTGTTGGTAGACGGGCTATGCGAGGGGACGACGACCTTGGACGGCTGCACGAGCGATTCGTCGTGCGCGCCGGCCGCGGGGGCACCTGCCCCATCGCTTTTAGCTTTGGTAGATTCGGATCGCGCGATCTCCTCGTCGAGCGCATCGATGTCGGCATCCTCGACCACGGCGTTGAGAGACTCAAAAACGCGGTTCTTGAGCAGCGCGGTGTGCACACCCTCGGTGAGGTCATGCAGCTTTTTAAACGCGCGCTCGAGTTTGGCGTCGCGCTCGTCGTCGGAGGTATCCATGCCGAGCATGCTCACGAGCACCTGCTCAAACATCGAAGACTCACGGTTGGCCGACGACACGTACTGGCGTAGGTTTCGCGGTTCGATATGGAAGCGCGACAGCTCGGAGCAGTAACGGATGATCGGGAAGTCGCGGCCATCGACGAGCTCGCGGTTCTGCGGGCTCTTGATGATGCGGATAAGATCGTTCTCGGCAAGGGAGCGGATAAACGAAATTTCGACGCCCAACATATCGGGGATGGTCTCGATGGGATGAAGCTTTTGCTTGGTCTCCTTGGGCTCCGTCTTAAGCGGAACATCGGACAGCAGGCCCACCTCGTAAGCCAAAGTGGACAGATCTGTTGCGTTTTCCAAGCGCTGCTTAATGACGTTGAGCGGCATGTAGCGGGTCTTCTGCAGGTGCAGGATAACCTCGAGCCGATCAACGTCTTCCTTGGAGTACTGACGATATCCCTTGGGCGTACGATGAGGGGTGATGAGCCCCTCATCTTCGAGAAATCTAATTTTTGAGTTCGATAGATCGGGGTATGCGCCTCGAAGTAGGTTGACGACTTGGCCGATACTCAGATAGTTGCGTTCGGCCATTACCTACTCACCGGTTTCGATGCGCTCCGGCGTGCTCTCGTGATAGATGAGCGTGAACGTACCGATCTGAACGGAAGAGCCGTCGTGCAGCGGAGCACCGTTGACGATGGCTCCGTCGACCCAGGTGCCGTTGAGCGAACCCAGGTCCTCAATGCGGGCGCCCAGACCCTCGCGAATAATGCGCGCGTGGCTGCGCGAAACGGTCATGTCGTTGAGGAAGATGCCGTTCGCGGGATCACGACCGATGGTGGTCACGTCGTCCTCGAGCTCAAAGGCGGCACCGGTCTGCGGGCCCTTGACGATGGACAGAACGGGGGCGGTGATGCGTACGTTGGCCATAAGGTCGGGAACGGTGACATCACTCGAAGGAACACGGAAAACGCAGGTAGCGTCCGCAGTCTTATCGTTCTGAGGCATATTGTTAACCTTGTTGTCCATGACAACCCCTATCTAACGCGGCCACGCCGCAAAGAATGAACCGTACGTAATCATACCCCAATGAATCAGTCTTCGATTTCGGGGTTGAGAAAGTCGATGTCCTCGTCCTCGGGATGCGCGATGGCCTGTTTAATGGCCACCCCGCCCTTAACGGAATAGATGACAGCGGTGAGCATGGAGAAGATCACGCCGCCGTACACAAAAAAGATGCCGAGCGGAACCGAGCTGCCGTTGAGGCCCGGGAAGGACGAAAATGTGGCAGGCAACAGGTGCCAGCCGTCAACGACGGGGAACCCGAGCAGCATGAGCGAAAAGCCGGTCATGAGCAGTGCCGTGGCGATCTTGCCGGGAAAGACGACGTCGATGGGACGACGGTGATAATGGCGCACGATGAGCGTGCCGATGCCCAGATAGATGTCGCGGCCAATGATGAGCACGCATACCCAGATGGGCAGCTCTCCGCGGACCACCAGGCCTAGAACGCCCGTGAAGAGCAGCGCGCGGTCGCAGATGGGGTCCATGATCTTGCCGAGCCACGAGACCGTCTTGGTCATGCGGGCAATCTGACCATCCATCCAGTCGGTGGAGGCGGCGATGGCATAGATAACAATGGCGACGATACGGTTGTTGTCCGTCACAAACAGGTACAGGAAGACGAGCGTGAGGATCAGGCGCGTAAAGGTGATGAAATTGGAGATCGTGAAGATCTTATTCGACGGGTAATCGGAAGTGCCGATAAGCTCCTTTTTGATCTTCTTTTTGATGCCCACAGGACTCCCCCGCTGGTAAACGACAAAACTTTCGATACTATACCCGTTCTGGCGATGTCTATCCAGCGTAAGCATAGAGAGTCCAGACATGTGGAGGGCGCCTCTGGGCTGCGCGGGATTCTGCGTTTGTGTACATCAGCCACCAAAAACGACATTTTTCGGCATCTTTGATGGCTGATGTACACGTTTTGATTCGGTGATTACATCGATCGGGAAAGTTGTTGCCTTAAGCAAATTAATCATGATGTGCGGGTCGAGAAGGGTTGGCGCCAAAAGAACCCAACGGCCGTTACGGCTTCGTTAGAAACGCACCCCACCATGGATGGTGAACCCGAAAGGTGAGGCGCGCGGGCACGGTGACTCGGCCCGCGCTCCCGGAAGAGAAAGGATAAACCCATGGGTTACATGCTCGAGACGCGCGGGCTCACCAAGCGCTTCGGCCGCGGCGACCAGGCGCAG
>CAKTUC010000090.1 GCA_934617135.1 uncultured Collinsella sp.
TGCCACCACCCTACCCTTGCAGCCGCCTGTCCATGCATACCTTTCGGCACGCGTATGGATACGGGCGGCGAGAGGAGAGAGCGAGCTTGCGAGGCGATTATTGGACCTCGCCGATGCAAATAAAATGCCGCCCCAGGCCGTAAGACCTGCGGCGGCATCACCTCAATTAATAGTTGAGGCAATAGCTGAGCCTATCCCTCGATACGGCTCAAGAACTCACGGGTACGCTGCTCGCGCGGATGATCGATAACCTGCTCGGCAGGACCTTCCTCGACAATGCGGCCGCCATCCATAAAGACCACGCGGTCGGCAACGTCGCGGGCAAACTGCATCGCGTGCGTCACGATTACCATCGTCATGTTCTGCGCCGCGAGGTCCTTAATGACACGCAGCACCTCGGCCGTCAGCTCGGGATCGAGCGCCGAGGTTGGCTCGTCAAAGAACAGGATTTCCGGATCGAGCGCCAGGGCGCGGGCAATACTCACGCGCTGTTGCTGACCGCCCGAAAGCTCGCAGGGCACCTTGTTCTCGTTACCCGTAAGTCCCATCTGTGCAATAAGCTCGTGTGCGCGGGCTTCCGCCTGCTCGCGCGGGCGCTTAAGCACGCGGATCGGTGCATCGGTGATGTTTTTCATCACGGTATAGTGCGGAAACAGATTGTAGTTCTGAAACACCAGGCCAAACCGCGAGCGCGCCTGTTTAGGTACATCGCCCTTTGCGTACACCGCGCCCGAACCCGCATCCGTCGCGACGGCAAGGTCGCCAAACGAGAGCGAGCCACCGTCGAGCGTCTCGAGCAGCGTGGCACAGCGCAGCAGCGTGGACTTACCGCCGCCCGAAGGCCCGATGATCGCCACGACCTCGCCACGCTTTACCTCGAGCGAGATATCCTTGAGCACCTCATTGCCGCCAAACGCCTTACGCGCATTCGTTATTTCCATTACCGTTCCGGACACGGGAACCTCCATGTGCTTAGAAAGTCAGCGAGCGTGTGACTGGCGAGACAATGTGCTCCGAAAGAGGAACGCCGCGTACTTCTGTACGCAAGCGACGGCTTGAGGAGCAGATTGGCCGTCAGGCACGCGCGCAGCGTCGAGTAGTCCGCCGTTCGTTAGAACGGCGGAACGAGATTAGTCATGGTAGTAATCCAATTTTTTCTCGGCAGCGCCCAGCAGCATCTCGACTACGAAGTTAAAGACCCAGTAGATGAGCGCCGCGATCGCAAACGGCACCATGCTCACCTGCGAGGCGACCAGTGCCTTGGCCGTCGAGAACATCTCGCCCACGCCAATGGCGAACGCCAGCGACGTGTCCTTGACCAGTGTGATGATCTCGTTGCCCATCGCCGGCAAAATGCGCTTGGCGACCTGCGGCATCACGATGTACAGAAATGTCTGCATGCGCGAATAGCCCAGCACCTCGGCGGCCTCGTATTGACCGCGCGGAATGGACTGCAGGCCCGAGCGATAGATCTCGGCAAAATAACCGGCATAGTTGATGATGAACGCCACAACGCACGCCGTCCACTTGGAATCGGGCGTGAGCGAAATGCCAAACACGTAGTACGGGGCAAAGTAGATGGCAAACATCTGCAGCATGAGCGGCGTACCGCGCATGACCGAAATGTAGATGCGCGCAATCCAGCGGAGCGGCGCAATTTTGCTCATGCGCATAAATGCCACGGGGATTCCCAGCGGAATCGACCCCAGCAGCGTCAGCACAAACAGCTGCAAACTGACCAAGAATCCCTGGCCAAGCATCTGCATCATGACCTGAATAGACAACCCAAGCTCTCTTTCACAGTAACGGAACAGCGAACCCAATGCTAAAGCGGGTTTTCCAGGTGCCCGAGTTTGCCGTGAAAGAGGAGCGCCGCGTACTAAATGTACGCAAGCGACGGTTTGAACGGCAAAATTGGGTGCCTGGGAAAGCCGCTATTTGAGCACCCAGTTGTCGAAGGAAAGACCATAGCTTGAATACTTGTCGCACAGGTCCTTAACCGTGCCATCCTCGTAGAGTGCCTTGAGCGACTCGGTCACGGCGTCGGCCGACTTGGTGTCGCCCTTCTTAAAGCCAACGGCGTAGTGCTCGCTGGACAGCGGCTTGTCGAGCTGCGTATAGGCATCGGGCTTGGCGGCAAGCTGATACTGAGCGATCGAGAGGTCGCAGGCGACGGCATCGACCGCACCGCTCTCGAGCTGCATAAACGCCGTGTTGTACTCGCCGATGGTATCGAGCGTGGCAAACGTCGCGGCCAGATCCTTCTGGTCGCCCTCGAGCACGTCCTGCGCGGCGGAATCGGTCTGTGTGATCACGGTCTTGCCGGCAAGGTCATCCCAGCTCTTGATGCCCGCGTCCTTCTTGACCACCAGCACCTGCTCGTTGAGCATGTACGGATCGGAGAACGTGTAGTCATCCTCGCGGCCCTCCATGGTAAAGCCGTTCCAGATGCAGTTGATGGCGCCCGAGTTGAGCAGCGTGTCCTTGGCATCCCAGTCGATGGCCTCGTACTCAACATCCCAGCCCTGCTTGTCGGCAACGGCCTTGGCGAGGTCGAGGTCAAAACCGGTGTACTCGCCATCGTCGCCCACAAAGCCATACGGAGGGTAGGACTTGTCAAAGCCGACGACGAGCTTCTTGGACTCCGCAGCGCCCTTCACGTCCTTGGCTGCGGCAGAACCGGCAGCGGAGCCCTTATCGGCACCGCCACCGCAGCCGACCAGGCCAAGGCCAAGCACCGTGGCAAGCGAACCGGCTAGACCAACAAACTGACGACGAGACATATCGGTATTCATGGTATTCCCCCTTGATGGCACTTTAGTTTAGTAAAGTGAGTCATGTAACGTTCAGAATCATACACTTTAGCGTGATGGAGCACAAGGGAGGGGTTGCCCGCTGGGCTCCGGGGCGGGGGTTAAGTTTCCTGCTCTACAGTCCTGCTCACGACGGAGAGCACGTGTGGAGCACAAGGTTGGAGCACCCGGCTGGGCGGCACCCGGCGCGGAGTTTAATTTGCTGCTCTACAGTCCTGCTCACGACGGAGGCCACATTAAGTGGCCTCCTGTTCGTGCGGAACTCGCGACAAATTAAACTC
>CAKTUC010000091.1 GCA_934617135.1 uncultured Collinsella sp.
GCTTGGGCTTTTGCTCGATATGAGTTCCGCACGCAAAGAAGGCCACTTAATGTGGCCTTCGTCTTGCGCAGGACTGTCCGAAATAGCGAGCAAATGCCCAAGCGGCCCTCTCGGCTCAGCCCCGGAGCGGTATTAGAGATGCAGCACGCGGTCGCGGATCTCCTCGGTTCGACCCTGGTTCCAGAACTGGGTACCGATGTAGCCGCACGTACGACGGGCGACGTTCATCTTCTCCTGGTCGCGGTTGCCGCAGTTCGGGCACTCCCATACCAGCTTACCGTCGTCCTCGACAATGCGAATCTCGCCGTCGTAGCCGCACACCTGGCAGTAGTCGCTCTTGGTATTGAGCTCGGCGTACATGATGTTGTCGTAGATGTACTGCATCACGCGAATGACGGCCTTGAGGTTGTCCTGCATGTTGGGAACCTCGACGTAGGAGATGGCACCGCCCGGCGAAAGCTGCTGGAACATGCCCTCGAACTTGAGCTTGTCGAAAGCATCGATCTCCTCGGACACGTGGACGTGGTAGCTGTTGGTGATATAGCCCTTGTCCGTCACGCCCGGAATGATGCCAAAACGACGCTGCAGGCACTTGGCGAACTTGTACGTCGTCGACTCCAACGGCGTACCGTACAGCGAGAAATCGATATCGCTTTCAGCCTTCCACTCGGCGCACTTGTCGTTCATGCGCTGCATGACGGCCATGGCGAACGGCGTGCCTTCCTTCTCGGTGTGGCTGTGGCCCGTCATGTACTTGACGCACTCATACAGGCCAGCATAGCCCAGGCTGATGGTAGAGTATCCGCCCACGAGCAGCTTGTCGATCGTCTCGCCCTTCTTCAGACGGGCGAGGGCGCCGTACTGCCACAAAATCGGTGCAGCATCCGAAAGCGTGCCCATCAGGCGCTCATGACGGCACAGCAGGGCACGGTGGCACAGCTCGAGGCGCTCGTCGAAGATCTTCCAGAACTTGTCCATGTCCTGATGCGAGCTCAGCGCGACATCGGGCAGGTTGATGGTCACAACGCCCTGGTTAAAGCGGCCATAGTACTTAGGTTTGGTCGGGTCATAGTTCAGCGCGTTGGCGACATTGTTAAAGCCGTTGCCCGAGCGGTCGGGCGTCAGGAAACTGCGGCAACCCATGCAGGTGTAGCAATCGCCATTGCCCGCGGTCTCTCCCTTAGACAGCTTGAGCTCGCGCATCTTCTTCTCGGAGATGTAGTCGGGCACCATGCGCTTGGCGGTGCACTTGGCAGCCAGCTGGGTGAGGTAGAAGTACGGGGAGTCCTCGTGAACGTTATCGTCCTCGAGCACATAGATAAGCTTGGGGAATGCCGGGGTAATCCACACGCCGGCCTCGTTCTTAACGCCCTCGTAGCGCTGGCGAAGCGTCTCTTCCACAATCATGGCAAGGTCATGCTTCTCCTGGGGCGAACGGGCCTCGTTAAGATACATAAAGACCGTCACGAACGGTGCCTGCCCGTTGGTGGTCATAAGGGTCACGACCTGGTACTGGATTGTCTGGACGCCGCGACGGATCTCGTCACGCAGGCGGTCCTCAACGACCTCGCGGACCTTCTCGGCAGATGCCGAAACACCGAGCTCCTCGAGCTCGCGGGCAACCTCGCCGCGAATCTTCTGACGGCTCACCTCGACAAAGGGGGCAAGATGGGTCAGCGAGATGGACTGGCCACCGTACTGGGAGGAAGCAACCTGCGCGATAATCTGCGTCGCGATATTGCAGGCAGTCGAGAAGCTATGCGGCTTCTCGATCAGCGTACCCGAGATAACGGTGCCGTTCTGGAGCATATCCTCCAGATTCACCAGGTCGCAGTTATGCATGTGCTGGGCAAAGTAGTCGGAATCGTGGAAGTGGATCAGGCCCTCATTGTGGGCATCCACGATCTCCTGGGGCAGCAGCACGCGCTGAGTCAGGTCCTTGGAAATCTCGCCGGCCATATAGTCGCGCTGGACGGAATTAACGGTCGGGTTCTTGTTAGAGTTCTCCTGCTTGACCTCTTCGTTATTGCACTCGATCAGCGACAGGATCTTGTCATCGGTCGTGTTCTTCTGGCGCTTCAGGCTCTGAACATAGCGATAGATGATGTAGTGGCGGGCGACCTCGTAGCAGTCGAGACGCATGATCTCGTCCTCGACCAAATCCTGGATCTCCTCGACCGAAACGGTGTGGCCCGCGTTCTCGCATGCCTCGGCGACGTTTTGTGCCGCGTAAACCACCTGGCGGTCGGTTAGACGAGAGCTCTCCTCGACCTCCAAGTTTGCGGCGCGGATGGCATTGACGATCTTATCGATGTCAAAGACAACCTCGGTGCCGCTGCGCTTGATGATCTTCATCCTCTTGCCTCTTTCGCGTCGTAGTCTCATTGCGCTTCAGAGCCAAACGATGCCCGGCAGGGCTTGCCCCTGTCTTGCGGCGCCGTCGCGCAATCTGTGTTCTCGATAAACCATAGGTCCTCATGCGGACAATCCTCGCGGCCGATCAAGCGGCTCAAAGATCTATCCAAATGGGGCAAATAAGGTCCTCGTTCTCTGTCCGCCATCTATCATACGACAAAGAGGCATCTATATCCTGTATTCTTTTTTTAGTTCAAACACAACATATAGTGTTTCAGCAGGTCAAAGCAATTGGTCATTTTGCAGACGCATTAATTATGAGGGGTTCTTGGCAAGTCGGTAAAACGTTACCAACACGGCTACCTGCATGGCAGTTATAAAACCCCCTTAGTCAAGCCGCTGACAAATCCTACCAAAACCAAGCCGCTCACGCCAAAAGAATCCAAAAGATTATGCTTGACCAACATGTTGCGGTCGAA
>CAKTUC010000092.1 GCA_934617135.1 uncultured Collinsella sp.
CCCGCCGGCGCTCCCGCCACGGGCAAGCTCCCGACGGAGCCCGCGCCCCGTGCGCCCGAGCGCGTGTCCGCTCCCAAATCTCAGCCTGCCGCGCAGTCAGCTCCGTGGGAGTCCGAGCAGGTGCCCTACGACGACGCTATGGTCGGCGGCTTCGCTGCCGATGCGAGCGGGGACGATCTGCCCCCGTTCGACGTGCCCGGCGCGGCTCCGGAGCCCAAGCCTGCCGCGGCTGCTCCCGCAGCTCCTGCGGCCGCGGCGCCTGCCCCCGCAAGCGACGACACCCCTGCGGCTCCCTGGGAGTCCAACCCCGGTGCGGGCAGTCCCTTCGGCCACCAGGGTGCAGCCCCGAGCATCCCGCAGACCGAGGACGAGGCCAAAGCTCTCATCCGAAGCGTCTTCGGCCAAGCCACCATCTTCAAACCGGTGGAGTAGCTGCGCAGGTGGGTATGCTGCTCAAGAAGAGATTTCTTTGTCCGGGCGCATCTGTATTTCGGACATGTGTAACGTGGTGCCGCATATATCGCATTCGAGCAGACAGGTACGTGACGGTCGGCCTAGGATGCTGAGGTCGATACGATACGTCGCATGGCTGTTCGTGTACTCGACTTGCTCGGCGTTAACGGTTGCTCCGAGTGCCAATAAAGAGCCCGGTTCAGCATCGACAATCTTGAAGCCCTTTATCTTGACCTTGAAGTCTTGGTAGAGGGACGGGCTGTTGTAGTAAACAGTTCGGGTTCCATCGGTGCACTCATCGGTCGCTTCCCATTTGACGACCGGCTGGTCCGAGCTGGCTATCAGCAGTTCTGCTCCAAAAGCTACGGCATGGGTGATGACAACCAGCAATGCCCAGCCGACAAAGAGATAGAGAACCACATATGCAACGGGGTGTTTTGAGCGGATGTTTTGGAGTGTGGCTGGAGCATTCACGGGGCACCTCCAAATTGCTATCTATGACAATCAAATTATACCCCGCCGCCATGCGCGCCACCCCGAGCGGCGGTCCGGCATTTTGGTATCTAGCTGGATGCAGAAAATGTCGGGTCCGGCCCGGTTAGGTAGAGTTTGAGATATTATGCAAATGTGAATTATTCGTCTTTGCATAATTCGGGAGTGCATAATGTTTGTCGGACGCGAGGCAGAGCTAGCAAAACTCGAATCCCTTTATGAGCAGCGTTCATTTCAGATGGCCGTCGTGTACGGTCGTCGACGCGTGGGAAAGACGACGCTGATTAACGAGTTCTGCCGCGGTAAACGGACGCTCTCGTTTACCGCCCTCGAGCAAAGCGACGCCGACAACCTAGCGGATTTTAATCGTGCCATCGCGAGCTTTTTCAATCTCCCCACATCGCTTGGCGGGTTCTCTTCCTGGGCTGACGCGCTGTCCTTCATCGCCGATCGAGCGCGCACCGAACGGTTTGTCTTTGTGTTCGATGAGTTTCCCTATGCGGCGATGCGCAACGAGGCACTGCCCTCGATTTTCCAGGTCGCCATCGACCGGGCCTTCAGGGAGACGAACACTTTTCTCATCCTTTGCGGCAGCAATCAGGGTTTTATGGAAAGCAATGTGCTGGGACGCAAAAGCCCTCTGTACGGCCGGCGCACGGCTCAAATCAAGGTGCGCGACCTTGGATTTAGGGATGCAGCCAAGATGCTTCCGGGCTTGAGCGCTCATGATGCCTTTAAATTCTACGGCTGTTTTGGCGGTGTTCCGTACTATCTGCAACAGCTGGATTCGAGCGTGGGGCTCAAGGAGAATCTGGCCCGGCTTTACTTTGATCCCATGGGGTTTCTCTATGGTGAGCCTGAGGGGCTGATTCGCCAGGAGTTTCGGGAGCCGGCAGTGTATAACTCGATATTGCGGGCTGTGGCTGCCGGTGCAAACCGCGCAAAGCAGATCGCGGATCGCGTGGGAGTTGCCCAGACAACGTTGCCTCGCTATCTCAGGGCACTGGAATCGGTGGGAATTATCGAAAAGGCCGTTCCGTTTGGCGAGAGCATCGAAACCAGCAAGCGCGGAATCTACCGGCTTTCCGAGCCGTGCTATGCGTTTTGGTTCCGGTTCGTCATGCCGTATTCGTCCGATATCGAGGCGGGCTTGGGCCGGGCAGTCGTCAACGCGCTTTCAGAAGAGCAGCTGAACGAATATCTGGGTCATCGGTTCGAGGCACTGTGTGCCGAGTGGCTGGTTGAGCAGGCAAAGCAGGGCAAGTTGCCAATTGCGGCAACGGCGGTGTCGTCATGGTGGGGAACGAATCCCGCCAAACGGGCTCAGGACGATATCGATGTTTTAGCTGCCGATCGGGTGTCAAAGCGTCTGCTGATTGGAGAATGCAAATACAGGGAATCGTTTGACGAGTCGGCAGAGATTGGCGACCTTGAAAGCAAGCGAGGCTTGGTAAAAGGTTTCGCCGCCTCTCATTTCATGCTGTTCTGCAAGCATGACGTGAGCACCGCAACAAAAAAGAAGCTCGCCGCACGCGAAGATTGGCAAATCGTCACGCTAGAGGACATGTATATCGACTGAGGTAGCGTGTCTGCCCCGCCCGCTTGCCCTGCGCCGTGGTACGATTTTTGCGTTTGAAAGTCCCGCCGCGTCCGGCTGCCCTTGCAGCTCGTTGCGCGGCCACACGTAAAGGAGCCATCATGGCCGGTATGAACATGCAGCAGATGATGAAGCAGGCTCGCAAGATGCAGGAGCAGCTTGCCGCCGCGCAGGAGAACCTCAAGTCCCAGACCGTCGACGCTTCTGCCGGCGGCGGCATGGTCAAGGTGACCGTCAACGGCGAGATGGAGCTCGTCAACCTCACCATCGATCCCGACGC
>CAKTUC010000093.1 GCA_934617135.1 uncultured Collinsella sp.
ACCGTGCGCGTGTAGCGGACACGGTCGTTGATGCCGCGCATGGTGGGGTTGCAGCTCTCCATCAGATAGGGATGGCCCACGACGTTGAGCATGTCGCGATCGTTCTCATTGTCGCCAAACGCCATCATCTCATCAGGCGAAATCCCCAGAGCGCGACCGTAATCGGCAAGCGCGGAGCCCTTGCCCGAATCGAAACCGATAAAGTCCGTCCATTCGGTTCCCGATGTCATGACATCGACTCGATCGCTAAAGTGGCGCTCGAAATACTCCAGCGCCGCCTGCTGCTCTGCCTCGGGCGTCTGGAAGGCGATCTTAATGACATTCTCGTCAATGTCTTCGGGACGGTCGACTACCGCCACATCACAATGGACCTCATAACGCAGGTGGTCAACAAACGCATCGTTGCCGCTCATGGTGTAGAGGTGTCCCTCGCACGAAAGGGTCGCGTCGGCATGGGGGTACGCAACCACGGCATTCGCGATATCCATGGCCAGGCCACGCTCCATAGAACGCTTGACCACGGCACGCCCCTCGCTCATGACCAGGGCTCCGTTTTCGCATACATAGGCGAGTTCATCGGCCACCGGGGCA
Source organism: uncultured Collinsella sp. (assembly GCA_934617135.1). GTDB lineage: Bacteria > Actinomycetota > Coriobacteriia > Coriobacteriales > Coriobacteriaceae > Collinsella. The sequence goes on from CAKTUC010000093.1 coordinate 592, forward strand.
AACAGGTAGCGCAGGCTCGCATATTGACGGCCACTCGCCGGCATAAACACGATACCGCGACGATGCAGCTCATCGATAAGCTCAAAGGCCTCGGAACGCGGCTCGCGCTCCCCCGGATGCAGCAACGTGCCGTCCAAATCGCATGCAATCAGCTTGATTCCCTCAAGACCCATATGCTTCCCCCAAAGCCTCCTATCAACAGCAAGACGGACTTTGATTGGTCGCCCCTCAAAGCCCGTCTTACGCATACGCGCACTTAGCCGAGCGTCTTTTTAACGATGGTAAAGTCGGGAGCCATGCTCACGACGACCTCCGCCGCACTCGACGCAAAGCGCCGGCCCGCATCGAGTTCACGGGTAACCACCGAGAGCCGAACACCCTCGACACCCCGAAGCATGCGGCCCAAAACAGGCTGCACCGGCGTATACATGCGCACGGTATGCTCGTCCGAGTCACCCCGGAAGAGCGGCGCATGCATGTTGCCGATCTCCCAGCACGCATGCGCGAGTGCAATCGGATCCATGCGGTCGACTTCGACCAAATAAACCTCGGCGCTGTGCAGGCGCACGACAACCGTCACGGACACCACGCCCGAACGGTCAATGGCGAGCACATCGCCGTCGGCAAGACGACCGCCGTCGGCAGTATCCAGCCGAACATCAATCGTGCGCCCCAGCTCCGTCACGCCCACAAACGCGCATACATCAGCCTGATCCCAATCGAGCAGCAGCTCGTCAACTTCAAAGACACCACCCAGCTCCCGGCGAAGCAGGAGTTCATAGGACGGATCGTTGAGATTTCCCAAGCATGTCGTCGAAATCAAGCGTTCAGGCATACTCTAGCCCTCAACCTCGACAAGCTCGATGTCAAAGTTGAGGTCCTTGCCAGCCAGCTCGTGGTTGGCGTCGAGCGTCACGGCCTCGGGCGTCACGTCGATGACCACGGCGGGGACGGGCATGCCGCTCGGCGTGGACAGGAAGAGTTTCATGCCCTTCTCGATCTGCTCGATGTTGGGAACCTGTTCGGCCGGGAAGGTCAGGACCATCTCGGGGTTGTGCTCGCCGTAGGCATCAGCAGCAGGAATGTGCACGGTCTTCTTCTCGCCCACCTGCATGTCGACAACAGCGGCGTCGAAGCCCTTGATCATCTGGCCGGCGCCACAGGTGAACTCCAGCGGCTCGCCGCGATCGTAGGAGCTATCGAACTGCGTGCCGTCGTCGAGCGTGCCACGATAATGGGTCTTGACCTTCTTGCCCTGGTTGGACATGGAAACCTCCGTATATAAGGGCGGCGCACAACGCAAGCCGCCGTGAACATATGGCGCTAACTATACCCTAGTCATACAATTCAAAGACAGTTTGCAAAGAAACGCTGCAACCGGAGGAACCATGGCATATCCCGTATTTGACCTACACTGCGACACCGCCGACCGCATCGGCTGGGCCACGCTCGATCTCGACCTGCGCTTTACCGCCGGCACCGACGGCTATTTCCCCGGCGACGAAACGCATCCGCAAGATTTCGACCTCATCGAGGGCAACGCCTGCGCCATCTCGCTCGCAAAGATCGGCAACACGCCGTGGGCACAGTGCTTTGCCACGTTTGTCCCCGACGAGATTCCCACCGCCCACGCCGCGCGCTTCCAGGCGCAGATCATGGCGCACATGAGCGGCCAGGCAATGCTCAACCACGACCGCATGGTCAACGTACGCAGCGCCGCTGACATTCGCCCTGCGCTCAAAGACGGCAAGGTCGCCTGCATCCACACCATCGAAAACGCCACGTTCTTTGCCGAGGACCCCGCGCTGATCGAGGTACTCAAGAGCTTGGGCGTGCTTATGTCGTCACTCAGCTGGAATGCGCAGGGACCGCTCGCGAGTGGCCACGACACCCACGCCGGCCTCACCGCCGCCGGCATCGAGGCGCTTACGCAGATGGAGCACGCCGGCATGGTGCTCGACGTCTCCCACCTCAACGATGAGTGCTTTGACGAGGTTGTCGCCCACGCCACGCGCCCCTTCGTCGCCAGCCACTCCAACTCCCGTACCGTCTGCGGCGTCAAGCGCAACCTCACCGACGACCAGTTCCGTACCATTCGCGACATGGGTGGCATCGTCGGCCTCAACTACTGCAGCGAGTTCCTTTCCAACGACGCAACCGACGAGACCGCCGCAGACGTCACCTTCGACCAGCTAGCGGCACATATCGAGCACTGGCTCGAC
>CAKTUC010000094.1 GCA_934617135.1 uncultured Collinsella sp.
CGAGTATCGTCCAAAGTAAAGCGCTCTGCTTACAATGTTTTACGTGAAACGGGGTTTGGTGTTAAGCCGGACCCCGTTGTCTATGCCGTTGTGTGATTGGGATGAAGCGGTTTTACGACTGCCGAAGGCTATGCGTACAATGAATATACGCGACGGCCATACTGGATAAGGAGACCCGATGCCCTACCTGCTTTCTTGTGATATCCATACCCATACGATGTTCTCTGCGCATGCGTATTCGACCATTGAGCAGAACATATATTGGGCGGCCGAGCGCGGCCTTCAGGTGCTCGGTTCCGCCGACCATCTGAGCTCGATGGTTACACCTTGCCCTAATGACCTGCGTAGTTTCCAGTTCTTTATCAACCAGGATATCTGGCCGCGCATTTGGAGCGGCGTGCTGTTGCTCCGCGGCGCCGAGGCCGATATCGTTTCGTTGGACGGCAGCCTGTTTGGCGAAGACATTCCCGTTTCGCTCGATATCGCGGGCGATGCGTACAGCCGCCAGCATTCGCTGTTCGATTTGGTGACGCGTAATTTGGATTATTTGGTGGCAAGCGTGCATAATCCGCAGTTTGCCGAGGGTGCGACGCTTGCCCAGACGACCGAGATGTACATCAATGCCCTGGAGCACCCCAAGGTGTTCATGTTGGGCCATGCGGGCCGTTCGGGCGTGCCGTTTGATATCGACGAGGTGCTGCTGGCGGCCAAGGCCAAGCATAAGATCATCGAGATCAATAATCACAGTCTTGAGCATGGCACCGATACCGAGCATTGGGACGTATGCCGCAAGATCGCCGAGCGTTGCGCCGAGCTGGGCGTGGGCATTGGCGTTTCGACTGACGCGCACATTGGTATGGCGATCGGCAAGCTCGACCATGCCCGCAAGATGCTCGACGAGATTCACTTCCCGCTTGATCTGATCGTGACACGCGACCGCGAGACGCTGTTGCGCGAGATGGCTGCCGCCGGTGTATGCGACCTGCGCAAGAGGATGTAGCGAAGTCTAATTCGTTACGAAAAAGGGGCGGTCCAGACGGGCCGCCCCTTTCTTGTGCCGCTAGATTAGCGGCGCTCGAGGACCGCGATGGTCTCGGTGTGGTCGGTATGAGGGAACATGTCGACCGGCGTGATCTTGAGCGGCCGGTAGCCGCCGTCGAGGAGCTGGTGCAGGTCGCGCTCTTGGGTGACGGGGTTGCAGCTGATGTAGATGATGCGGCGCGGCTTGAGTGCACAGGCGGCCTCAAGGAACTCGGGCGTGGAGCCGGCACGCGGCGGGTCGATGGAAAGAACGTCGACGCGCTCGTTGTTGTCGGCGGCGTCCAGGATGTAATCGGTCGCGTCGTCGGCCATAAACCATGCGTTGCGGGTTAGGCCGTTGAGCTCGGCGTTGCGACGCGCGTCGGCGATGCCGGCGGGATTGCGCTCCACGCCGAGCAGCATAATGCCGGCGCCCTTGTCCTGGGCATCTTTTGCGGCGCACAGACCGATTGTGCCGCTGCCGCAGTAAGCGTCCATAAGCACGTCGCCCTGCTGCAGGTCCATGCCGTCAATCGCAAGCTGGTAGAGCAGCTCGGTCTGCTGCGGGTTGGTCTGGTAAAACGCAGTAGGGGAGATGTCGAACTCACAACCGAGCAGCTGGTCGCGCATGCACTCGGCCCCATAGACGATGCGAGTCTCCTCGCCCAAGATGGCGTTGCCGGGTCGACCGTTGATATTTTGGGCAACGGTGACGATATGCGGATCGAGTGCGGCGACGGCCTCAAAGAACTCCTGCGCATGCGGAAGATCGCGCTGAGCGGTCACGAGGGTGACCATGATCTGGCCGGTGCGCCAGCCGCAACGAACGACGGCGTAGCGAAGCAGACCAAGATGCTTGTCTTCGTTAAAGGCGGGAATATGCAGACGCTCGGCCTCGCGCGCAATACCGTTGAGAATCTGACGAGCGCCCGGCGCCTCGACAGGACACTCGGGCACGGCAACGATTCTATGCGTGCCGCGCTCAAAGAAACCGCAACGAACAGCACCTTCCTTACCAGGAGCAAAGGGGGTCGCGGCCTTATGACGGAAACCACGCGGCGCAGGATACTTACCCGGGTCGCCCAGGGTAACACCCATACCGCGAATAGGATCGACGGCGATACCCTCGCGCTCACAAAGCTCGGCAAACAACTCCTCCATAGCAGCCTGCTTGGCAGCGAGCTGCTTCTTATAAGGACGATTAAGCGCCGTGCACCCACCACAAGCCTTCATGATGGAACAAGGCGATTTGGGATCCACGGTTTTACGAGCAGGCTTGGCCGAGTCTTTATAAGAACGCTTAGAGCGAGCTTCGAAATCTTTGGTTCCAGCCTGACGAGCACCAGAACGCTTATCCTTTGCCTTGCCCTTGTTAGATTTAACCTTTGCATCCTTAGACGACTTGGATTGCTTAGAAGATTTCGTCTCCTCCGACCCCTCAGCCGCCTGGATCAAAGCACGCCGAGCCTTACGCTCAGCACGAGATTCTGCCATGAATTAACCCCACTATTAAATAAAAGAAAAGTCCGAAGCAATTGTACCGTGCATTCAACGTGCTCGTTTGGAGAGGAGGCTATTTAAGGCTCCGAGCACGTTGTCTCCCGGCTGGGCGGCACCCGGCGCGGAGTTTAATTTGTCGCGAGTTCCGCACGAACAGGAGGCCACTTAATGTGGCCTCCGTCGTGAGCAGGACTGTAG
>CAKTUC010000095.1 GCA_934617135.1 uncultured Collinsella sp.
GTAAACCGTCGTTGTCGTAGTAAAAGCGCCGGCCGCAAGATGCAGTCGGCGCTTGCATGTGCATATGCTAGCTATGATACCCCGAGCGGGGGCACGCTCCTAGAACGTCGCGGACCACAGCCCGTGCAGGTTGCAATAGGCATAGACGGTGCCAGTCTTGGAACCGCCTGCAAAAAACGTCGTGGGCTTCATGCCGGGCTGGAGGTAATGGACCTCCAGACGGCCCTCGGCCTCAAGCGCGATCCACTCGATATAGTGCTCGGGCAGGCTGGGGTGCTCGACCGAGCCCACGCGCGCACGGATCACGTGGCCGTCGCGCTCGCTCTCGACGACGGGCACGTGCTTCTCGTGCGCCGCGTCCTCGGTGTTCGCGGTCAGCTCCGTGCAGCCGGCAGGGGTCGCAACGTCGTTGCCAAGGGCGGCAATGAGCTTGCCGTCGGGGTCCTTAAAGAATTTCGCCATGATGTTCTCCTTTGCTGATGTGCCGGTGTTCTCGATGCTTCTTATGCCCAAAGGCAAGCGAACCATCCACGGCATCGCAAATGAACACATAACGAGCGAGGTTAGCGCCCGTCGCCGCCGAGCAGCGCCAGGACGTCCTCGCGGGTAAACAGCGCCGAGGAGATACCGTCGCCGCCGAGTACGCTGTTGACCAGGTCGCGTTTGGACTCCTGCATCTGCATGATGCGCTCCTCGATCGTGTCTTTGGCGATGAGCTTGTACACGGTCACGGTGTGCTGCTGGCCAATGCGGTGCGCGCGGTCGGTCGCCTGGTCCTGTGCCGCTACGTTCCACCACGGGTCGTAGTGAATGACCACGTCGGCAGCCGTCAGGTTCAGGCCGACGCCGCCCGCCTTGAGCGAAATCAAAAACACCGGTACCTCGCCCGCCTGGAACTGCGCAACCATCTTGGCGCGGCTCTCCTTGGACGATGCGCCCGTGAGTTTAAGGAAGCCGATGTCCTCCTTGGCCAGGCGCTTGCCGATGATATCGAGCATGCCCGTAAACTGGCTGAACAGCAGAATGTGATGCCCGCCGTCGAGCGCGCCGTGCACGAGCTCCATGCAAGCGTCGAGCTTGGCGCTCCCGGCCTTGTAGTCCTCGTAGTGCAGATGCGGGTCGCAGCAGATCTGGCGCAGCTTAGTGAGCTCGGCGAGCACCTTGAGCTTGTCCTTCTTAAACTCGCTGGCTTCGCGATGCTGCACCTGCTGGGCAATGCGATCCTGGTTGGCCAGGTAGAGCTTGCGCTGCTCGCCGGTGAGCTGCGCCATGACGGTGTCCTCGATCTTCTCGGGCAGGTCGGCGACCACGTCTTCCTTAACACGACGCAGCACAAACGGAGACGCAAGCGCCTGCAGGCGAGCAGCGCTGTCACCCTCGGCGTGTTCGACCGGGCTCTCAAAGCGTTTGGCAAACGACTCGCGCGTGCCCAAAAGGCCCGGCATCAAAAAGTCGAAGATGCTCCAGAGCTCAGACAAGCGGTTTTCGATGGGCGTACCCGTCAGGGCAAAGCGCACACCGGCGGGCAGGCGCTTGGCGGCGCGCGCCACCTGCGTGAGTGGGTTTTTAATGTACTGAGCCTCGTCGAGCACCACGCGGGCAAAGTCCTGCTCGGCATACTCGTCGATATCGCGACGCATGAGGTCATACGAGGTCACGACCACGTTATGCTCGGCGGCCCCGGCTATCTGCACGCGGCGCTGCGCCTTGGCACCCACGATGGCGCACACGTCGAGCGAGGGCGCAAAGCGCTCCAGCTCGGCAGTCCAGTTGTACACGAGCGACGCGGGGCACACCACGAGCGTGGGCTTGGTATCCCCCGCCTCCACGCGCGCCAGGATATGCGCGATCATCTGCAGCGTTTTGCCCAGACCCATGTCGTCGGCCAAAATGCCGCCGAGTCCCAGGTGCTCGAGCGAGCCGAGCCACTGATAGCCATCGACCTGGTAGCCACGAAGCGTGGCCTTGAGCGAGACCGGCACCGTAAAGTCCATCTTGCCCAGTGTGTCCAGGCGCTCGACGGTGCGGCGGAACGCGGCGTCGCGATCGGCCTCGAGCGCGGGCGTGCGAGCAAGCATGCTATCGACAAACAGGGTGCTCGATGCGGGAAGCGACACGCCGTCGAGCAAGTCGATGGCATCGACACCCAGGTCCTCGGCAAGGCCAAACGCGGCGCGGGCGCCCTCGTCCAGACGCACGATGTCGCCGGATGTCAGGCGTGCAAACGTCTGATGGCGCTTGTACGAGTCCAGATAGATGGCAAGGTCCGCGGCCGAAAGCCCGCTCGCGCCCAGCTCGACGTCGAGCAGGTTGCTCTTGACGGTCGCGCGCACCGAGAGCTTGGGCGCAGGGCGGACCGAGATCTGGCGCAGACGGTCGCTGAGCATGACCTCGCCCAGCTCGGACAGCGCAGACAGACCCTCAGTGAGCAGGCAGAACAGGCTCTCGTCGTCGCGCTCCTCAAACGCCAGGCCGCCCTCGTAGAAATCGAAGTACATGGCAGCCGTGTCCATAACGCGAAACTCCGCCACCATGTCACGGGGCGGCACGCCGGGGCGCTGATCTTCGAAGGGGCTCCCCGGAGCACCCAGGCTAAAGAGATCTGCCGACCAATCGCCGTAGGCAACCGTGATCTTGCAGGTCACAAGTCCGTC
>CAKTUC010000096.1 GCA_934617135.1 uncultured Collinsella sp.
TAGAGGCCGATGCCCGTTGCGCGCTTGGTCGTGCGGCCGTTGTCGCCGGTAAAGCCCTTCTCGAACACGCGGGGTAGGTCTGCCGCGCTCACACCGCAACCGTTGTCGGCAACGGTAAGCTCGATACGCTCGCCCGCCAGCCCCTCGTCCAACAACGCGCCCGAGAACGTGATCTTCGCACCGTCCTCGCGCGCATATTTAATACTGTTCTGAATGAGTTGGCCCAGAATAAACTCGAGCCACTTCTCGTCGGTAAAGACCTCAAAATCGAGGTCCTCGCACACCGGCGCCACGTGCGCCGCGATGAGCTCACGCGCGTTGGTTTTGATGGCACCCGTCACCAGGGCCTTGAGGCTCCAACGGCGAATCAGGTAGTCGCGCTCCACGACTTCCGAGCGCGCATAGTAGAGCGCCTGGTCGATGTAACGCTCCACGCGGGCCAGCTCGCGGCCCAGGTCATCCACGCGTGACAGGTCGTCTTCGCTGCCGTCCAGGTTTTCCAGAATCAGATGTGCTGCCGCCAGCGGCAGTTTGGCCTCGTGGACCCAGCTCTCGATATAGTCGCGATAGTCATCGGTCTGGCGCCGGCCTTCCGCCACCTCATCGCAAGCAGCCTTGCCCACGCGACGCAAGACCTCGTACTCGAGCTCGCCCTCGGCATAGGTCGGACACTGCACCATCTCCTGCACCCATGCGGGACTTTCCAGCTCCTCGGCCGCGCGCTCCAGCTGATGCAAAAATCGACGACGGCGCGCGTACTCGATCACAATGCCGAGCATGCCAAAGATAAAGGACACGCCGACCGCCACGATCACAATGGAAACGGGCGCCCCGGCGACCATCAGCACAAAGCAGCTCAGCAGCACGCCGCACGTCCACACGGCGACGGGAAGCAGCGCGTCTTTAAAGAACTTGGCAAACGACATGGCCGGCCCCTAGACCGAATAGCCCTGGCCGCGGTGTGTGGTCAGATACCCCTTGATGCCGATTTTTTCGAGCGTGGTGCGCAGGCGGTTGATGTTGACGGTGAGCGTGTTGTCGTCCACGAAGGCGTCGGAGTCCCACAGGTCCTGCATGATGGCCGAGCGCGAGACGATTTTGCCCGCACGACTCAGGAGCAGCGAGAGAATGCGCAGCTCGTTTTTGGTGAGCTCGGTGCTGTCGCCGGTTGCGGTGTTGGTGACCGCGGAGCGGGCGAGGTCGAGCTCCAGCCCCTTGTGAACAAGCGTGCTGCGCTCGCCGGCCGCCGCGGTGCGACGCAGCAGGGCGTTGATGCGCGCCACGAGCACGCGGGCGCTATAGGGCTTGGGGACAAAGTCGTCCGCGCCGAGCGTCATGGCCATGACCTCGTCGATTTCGGTCGTACGCGACGTGAGGACGATGATGGGAACCTCGGATTCGCGGCGGACTTCGTGGCAGATATGCTGGCCATCCTTGATGGGAAGCGTGAGGTCGAGCAGCACCAGATCGGGTGCGGCGGCCAGGATGTCGCGCGAGACGTGCTCGAACGATTCGCAGGCCTCGACCTCAAACCCGGCACGGGCCAGAATGTCGGCGAGCTCACGACGGATAGGTTCGTCGTCCTCAACGATATAAATCAGCGCCATGGATTCCGCTCCCCTCTTGGTTGTCTTGCCACCATTATGGCCGCGAAGCCGCAGGCGTGCGCCGCGCGCGGCGTCAAGGTGACAGAACTGTTCGCGAGCGGTGGCGTTTGGCCCGCCTCGCACTCGCGACGAGGGCGGGGACCAAAATGATTATTTAATCCCCGTCCCAGTAAAATCATTTAGCGGCGGGCGCGGAGCTTTTCGTAGCCGTCGGCGAAGAAGGCGACCGTGGCGGCGTCCGCCTCGGCGGCATCGGCGTCGTCGGCGGGAACCACGCCATGCTCGTCGCTCACCAGGAACAGCGCACCCTTGAGCTGCGCGGGAATATCCACACGTGCGACCGGCATGTCCTTGGTCTGCGCCAGCTGCTCAATGAGCGTCGCCGTGCCACACAGGCACTCGTCCGCCGGAGCCACAAACGCCAGCTCGCCGTTGTTGACGGCGGCGAGCAGCTCGGGCGCCACGCCGGTCTCGTCGGCCTCGGATCGGGCCTCGGCGGAGCGGGCACGTAGCGCCTTGGCCGATGTATCGGCCAGCGGTTCGTACTCGCCCACCGTCATGGCGGCGTTGCCGTTGACATCGATCACCAGCATGAGCACACCGTCGCGGGCGGTGTAGTCGCCCTCGGCAAGCGACCACTCAACGTGCTGCTTGGCCCAGCTGAGCATGTTATGGGTAAGCGGCTCGCCCTGCACCAGGCGCTCGGACAGCGCGCGAATGTGACGGTTGAGCATGGGCACCTTTTTGTTGGACATGCGCCAGCGGCAGATGAGCGCGGGTTTGTCGAGCGCAAACTTCTCGACCGCCTCCTGATTGGCGCAAAAGTCCTCGTACGCGCGCTGATCCTCGGCATTGCCAAACAGCTCGGCATCATCAATCTGGGGCATGGTTGAACCTTTCGTGTTAGTCATTCCGTCCTCTTATACCAAAAAGACGGCCCTCCAAACGGAGC
>CAKTUC010000097.1 GCA_934617135.1 uncultured Collinsella sp.
ATCTGGCAGATTACCTCGCCAAGCACCAGCAGCGGCGTGGCGATCGTGACCTTCATGTAATCGCGGATGCTGCCCATGAGAGTTTTAATCATCCAGTTCCTCCCAGGTTACGCGGATTTTCTCAAGCATTTCGGCGAGCTGTTCGCGCTCGTCGTGAGTGAGGGCACTAAAGGCCTGTTCCCTAAAGCGAATGCGGGCGGCTTGGTCGATGTGGGCCTTCTCCCAGCCGACTTCGGTCAGGCGAATGGTGAGCTGCCGGCGATCTTTTGGATTGCGGCTGCGTTCGATAATGCCGGCGCACTCGAGCTTGGACAAGATCTCGGAAAGCGACCCCGGCTTGAGGTCGAAGTGCATGCCGAGTTCCTGCTGCGACATCTCGCCGTTTTCCTGCTTGGCGAGCAAGCAGACGATGGGCGCCTTGCCGGACACGCCGCCGCCGTGAAAGTGCATGTAGTGGCCACAAAAGCCCAGGCCGCTCAGGATGCGCTTGGCGAGCTTGTCTTCGGCGCTGACCGCTTCGGGCATGTCTGCCGGTTGCAATGGGTCGCCGCCGGGCTCGTGCGGACGAAGGTTAAGGGGTTCATCGCACATGAATTCGTATCGCTCCTTTCTTTAGTTAGTTAGGTAGTGCAATTGTTTTGTGCCTAACTAATTTAGGAGTGCCACACAAGAATGTCAAGGTACCAAAGTAGTTGTTGCGCGGTTGGCACTTGGGGACGTTCCTTTTCTGCCGGCACCTAGGGACACTCCTTGTCGAGGCTTTGGTGCAAGCTTCCGTCCGCAGCGTTCCCTGCGCTACACTTAGTCGCACTGTGGCGACTTTGCGCCGCTCCCGACCCAAGGGGGACACTCATGAAGAACACTCAGCTGCTGCTGATCAACGATATGTGCGGCTACGGCAAGGTCGCGCTTTCCGCCATGCTGCCGGTGCTGTCGCATATGGGCTATCGCATCCACAACCTGCCGACGGCGCTGGTATCCGATACGCTCAACTACCCCAAGTTCTATATCCACGACACCACCGAGTACGTGCGTCAGAGCCTCGCCATCTGGGAAGAGCTTGGCTTTGAGTTTGACGCTATCTCGACCGGCTTCATCGTGACCGAGGAAGAGACGCGCATCATCTCGGACTTCTGCCACCGTCGCGCGCAAAAGGGCACCAAGGTGTTCGTCGACCCCATCATGGGCGATAACGGCAAGCTCTATGCCGGTGTGCCCGAGTCCACGATCGGTCTCATGAGGCACCTGCTCGAGTGCGCCGACTATGCGGTGCCCAACTACACCGAGGCCTGCCTGCTCACCGACACGCCCATCGCCGATCACATCACGCCCGACGAGGCCCGCGTCCTTGTGGACGCCATGCGCGCGCTGGGCGCCAAGTCGGTGGTCATTACGAGCGCTGTGGTCGACGGCACGAACGCCGTTATCGGTTACGACCACGTGGCGGGCGAGTACTTCACGATTCCCTTCGAGCTGATCCCGGTCTACTTCCCGGGCACGGGCGACACGTTCTCGGCGGTGCTCGTCGGCCGCGTTATGGCAGGCTGGAGCCTGCAGCGCGCGACGGCCGATGCCATGCGCGTGGTGGCGGAGCTTATCGAGCGCAATGCCGACCAGGAGGACAAGTCCGCGGGCCTGCCCATCGAGGCCTGCTTGGATGTGATCGACCATGAGTAACGCCGGCGAGAGCGGCCCCGAGCCCGCGAGCGAGAACAAGCCGCTTGGCGCACCGCGTGGCAAGCGCCCGCGTATTCGCGTGAGCTGCGTGGACCAGCTGGGTGCGTGCCGCTGCCACCATGGTCACAAGCCGGGCGACGTCTTTGACTTCGACCGAGACCGCGGCAAGATGTGCGCCATGGCCTGCCATGTGGGCTTTCCCTATATTGATATCCTGCGCTATGGCGGAACCGTGCCTGGCAACGAGCCTGGTACGGCAAAGTTCTGCTGCCCCGAGGTCGATACGCTGAACGTCTGGCTCGCCGAGATCGTCGACGAGTAATCGAGCGTGGATTTTCTCCCACCTGATAATGAGCGTGGATAATCTCCCGTTTAGAGCGCCGTTTCGCGCTCAAAGTGGGAGATTATCCACGCTCAATTTGTATGCGGGAGAAAATCCACGCTCGTCTTATGCCGATGGCGTGGCTCGTGCATCCGCGCCGTCCGAGCGCCTACAGCCGCTCGAGCATAGCCGTGCAGCCGGCGAGTACATCGCGGTACGTGGCATCAAAGTTGCCGGTGTACCACGGGTCGGCTACGTCGCCGGGGCGGTCGGCCCAATCAAGCAGGCGCGAAATCTTGCCATCGGGATCGTCGCCGAAGATGCGGCGCAGGCCGCGCGCGTTCTCGGCATCCATATAGACGATGTAATCCCAGTCGCCATATTCCGCGCGGCGCACCTGGCGCGCACGGTGCGCAACCACGGGAATCCCAACCTCGCGCAGCTTGGCAAC
>CAKTUC010000098.1 GCA_934617135.1 uncultured Collinsella sp.
GAGCAGCCGAAGGGGTGCGGAAAGTAATAGACGCCCTCGAGCGAGCCGTCAACCAGGTCCTGAGCCTGCTCGCACATGGCGCGCGCGACCTCGTTAACGCAACCGACCGTGGGGATGATCCACAGCTCATTGCGCGTGGCGGCACGGCCGTCGGCACGACGGAAACCCATAAAGGTCTCGGGCTCAACGGGATCCACGACCGGGTGCGTGGGGTTGTACGTGTACTCGACCTCACCCGAAAGGTTGGTCTTCACGTTATGTGTGTGGAGCCATTGGCCGGGCTTGATGTCGCCCGTTACGTGTCCGATAGGCAGACCGTACTTGATGACGTCCTCCCCCGCGGCAATCGCGCGAACGGCCATCTTGTGGCCCTGCGGGATATCCTCCACGGCCACGACCTCGCCCACACCGGGGACCGCGACGGCGGTGCCCTTGGCGAGCGGCGACAGCGCAACGATCACGTTGTCGGCTGGATTGATCTGGATAGTGTTCATTACAAGGAATCCTAACCCTACAGGTTGAGCAAAAATCGAGCGGCGCCCACCGGTTGGCCGGCGGGCGCACAAAAGGATTTAGGCCTGGGCGTTGGCGAATGCCTGCTTGACGCCCTCGGCGCGCACGACGGCGAGCGCGTTGACGACAAACTCCTCAAGGCCGGCGATCTGAGTCAGGTCCTCGCCCCACATCTGCTCGTTGGTGAGCACGTCGTGCACCAGCTCGGCATCCTCGACGCCGGCGTGGGCGGCGTAGAAGTCGAGCACGAAGGCATCGTCCTGAGCGGTGTACTCGGTGCCGTCGGCGCGACGCAGGTGCAGGCCATCGCCCTCGCGGGCAACGAGCTCCTGCGTGTAGAACGCGATGAGCGTAGCCAGGCTCGTGGACAGGCACTTGGGCAGGTTACCGGTCTCGGCAACGTAGTCCTTAAGCGTGGGCAGGTCGCGGGCGCGCCACTTGGCGGTGGAGTTGAGGCAGATGGAGAGCAGCGCGTGGTCGATAAACGGGTTATCGAAGCGGTTCTCGACGGCGGCGGCAAAGGCCTTGCAATCCTCGACATCCAGGTCGGCGGCAAGCGTCGGGATGACCTCGTCGTAGAGCATGGTGTTCATAAAGCCGCGGACGGTCTCGTCGTGCATGCAGTCGCGCACGATGTCAAAGCCGGCAACCCAGGAGCCCGGGACAAAGGCGGTGTGGGCGCCGTTGAGGATGCGGACCTTGCGCTTCTTGTACGGGGTGACATCGGGGGTCACAAAGACGCCCGGCAGGCCGGCCTTCACGAAGGGCAGACGCTCCTTGAGCGACTCATCGCCCTGGATGCCCCACATCTGGAAGGGCTCGCGCACGGCCAGGAAGGGATCCTCGTAACCCAGGCGCTCGGCAACAGCGGCTGCCTCCTTGGGGTCGCGGATACGGCCGGGGACGATGGTGTCGACGAGCGTGGTGCAGATGGTGCAGTCGTTGGCCATCCACTGCGAGAACTCGTCTTCCCAGCCCCAGTCGCTCACGTACTGGTTCATGATGCGCAGCAGCTCCTCGCCGTTGTGGTCGATGAGCTCGCAGGCGAGCACGATGACGCCCGGCTTGCCGGCAGCCCAGCGGGTGTGGAGCACCTGGGCCAGCTTGGCCGGGAAGCTCGCGGGAGGCATGTCGTCGGCCTTGCAGGACGGGTCGTAGGCAATGCCGGCCTCGGTGGTGTTGGAGACGATGATCTCCAGGTCATCGGAGACGGCGACCTCCATGATGGCGCGGTAGTCGTCCTCGCGGTACGGGTTGAGGCAGCGGCTGCAAGCGCTGATCACGCGAGACTCATCAACCGTGTTGCCGTTCTCCTTGCCGCGCACCAGCACGGTGTACAGGTCGTCCTGGGCATTGATGCCGTCGGCAAAGCCAAAGGCACCGCTGATGGGCTGCACCATAACGACCTTGCCGTTCCAGCCGGTAGCCTCGTTGCCCATGTCAAAGAAACGATCCACGAAAGCGCGCAGGAAGTTGCCCTCGCCAAACTGCAGGACCTTCTCGGGGGCGTCCTTGGGCAGCACATAGCCCTCGTAGCCGATCTTCTCGAGCGTCTCGTAGCTGATGTTCTTCATCTATGTTTCTCCTTAGGCGTTTGTTAGCGTGCAGGCTTACCGGGGGCGCCGCGTGTGGCAACGGCGCTCCCGGATACGATGTGATTCGATGCGGACTTAGGCCTCGACGGTCTCCAGGTCAAAGCCAAAGTAGCGAACGGAGTTGTTGTAGCTGATGTCGCGCACGATAGTACCAAGCAACTCCATGTCGGCGGGGTACTTGCCCTGCTCGACCCACTCGCCGATCACGCTGCACAGCACGCGGCGGAAGTACTCGTGGCGCGGATAGGACAGGAAGGAACGGGAGTCGGTGAGCATGCCGACAAAGTTGCCCAGAACGCCCTCGTTGGCAAGGGC
>CAKTUC010000099.1 GCA_934617135.1 uncultured Collinsella sp.
GTCCATGGCAAATACGGTCCATTCCCGGGTGTCTTCGTTCTCGCCGGCAGTATAGGTTACGATGTAAACCGGATAGCTTACATTTTTGCTATATTCCTCATTTTCTTCGGCGGACAACAGCTCATAGGTATCCGCATCACTTAAAGACAGAGCGCAGGCCGTCAGATAATCGTCCAGTTCCTGCACATCCGGAACAAAGCAGCTTTGCTCTGCTACATTGACCACAAGGAGCTGACCGTCTTCGGTGATATCCTCATAGTGGTAGGTGCCGTCCTCATGATTCTCAGAGAGCAGGTTCTGCATATTGGTAAAGGGCAGTGCGCCATCCATCAAAACCGGGATGTCGCCCTGTGAGATCACATCACCCCGGCCGTCGCCGTCCGCAGCGTAGAGTTCCACGATGGGGTAGGTATTGCGGTTCGCCACGGTGATCTGCGTGGAATACTTGCTCTCGCCGCAGGCAGCAAGGCTCAGGCACAGCATCAGCGCCAAAGCGAGAGACAAAAATTGTTCTAAGTGTTTCATCGTGATACGCTCCTTTGTCAGATAAACCGTGTCAATGCTCCTGCTCCGCCATGGACAATATCTCATCGTGGCTCAATTCCACATCGCCAAAGCGGACAAAGATGCCGTTGGTCACAGCGCTGTTCCACACCCGCGCATCTGCAAGCGGGCGAAACCGGATCTTATCCAGATACGGCTTCATGTCCAGCAAAAGCCGGCTTCCGGACACAAAATCGACCTGCAAAACATGGTCGGGCAGCGGTGTGACGGCTGTAAGATACCTTCGGTTCAAGTGCTTACCCTCCTTTCTGCGAAAATAAAAATCCACCGTACAAACATTGTACGGTGGATGATATGGGATAAACATTAACCAAAGGTTAGGTCTTTTCCCTGAGCAGCTCGGCAAGCTGCTTTCG
Organism: uncultured Collinsella sp.; assembly: GCA_934617135.1. Taxonomy (GTDB): domain Bacteria; phylum Actinomycetota; class Coriobacteriia; order Coriobacteriales; family Coriobacteriaceae; genus Collinsella. The sequence continues at coordinate 921 of CAKTUC010000099.1, forward strand.
TTTGGTTCGAGTGTCACCCTCAATATGAAGCTTGGAATAGATCTGATTCACATACTGCTTGACGCTTCCCTCGGAGAGATAGAGCTTTTCCGCGATCTCGCGGTTGCTGAGCCGCTGCGTCATCAGCTCTACGATCTCAAATTCCCGCGTCGTCAGCGCATCGAAGACTGCCGGACGGGCGCTGGCTGCGCTTCGCGCCTTTGCTGTTTCGCCAAGTTCGGTGATCTTCGCAATCAAGCCACTTTTTATCTCCCGCGTCAGCAAGGATTTCAAGTGGTCGTAGTTTTCTACGAACGGCATCACAAAACCGTTCGGCTCGGCATCGGAAAGCGCCTTTCTTAGCCATGTGTGGGCTTCTTCGGGCTTGCCAAGCTGTTCATAGGCCGCCGCTGTCTGGATGCGGATATGCAGCGCTACTAATGCGTAGTGCATCGCCTCGCAGACGGCCAGCAGCTCTGCACTGCGTCCCACAACCTTTGCATAGGCACCTTGGGCAAGATACACCTGATTTTCGATCATTTCCATCATGGGCTTGCCCGGCGCAAGCATGTTGATATCGGAGAGACGGTGCTGAGAAAAAAGCTCCGGGATTTTGTCTGTTTCGCCCAGCAGAGCATGGTAGTAAGCACTGGTGGCGCTCCAGATGTTAATCCACGACGCATCGTGGTAGCGCAGCAGCGCTGCGTATCGCTCCTCAAAGGTATAGCGCTGATCCACATCGGTATGCAGCGAGAGCCGCCGCGACAGAAAATCACAGCAGAGCTCCATGTTGATCTGCCCATTGTCCTTGACCTGCGTGTAGGCACGTTCCAATTCGATATGCGCATCCGTGAAATGTCCCTGACAGAACAGTGCTTCTGCCCGCATGATGGTTTCCGCGCCCTGCCCGTGGTTGTTGGTGACCTTATAGTAATGGGGCATACATTCGTCCATTTCGGCAAGCTCGCTTTCCAGCTCGCCCGGTGTGCGATAGAACATCATCAAAACGGACGGTGAGCCAAAGGTCCAGCCGCCACTCGATTGGATGCTGATGGCGGGGCGGGACATCTGCGCGCTGGCGCTGCGGTGCAGGCGGCTCATGGCGCTGATGTCGTTGTAGCAGAGAAAGCTCAGAATGAGGTCGCATTCCCCCAGCAGATTGCCGCGCTCTTCTTCGGACAGTTCCGGAT
>CAKTUC010000100.1 GCA_934617135.1 uncultured Collinsella sp.
ACGTTGCGCTTAATCAAGAGGAGAAAACGTATGGGTCTGTTTGACATGTTCAAGAAGAAGGCTGAGCCCGCGGCTGCCGCTGCTCCGTCCTCCATCTCTGCTTCTGCCGGCGCCGACGTGCTGTGCTCGCCCGTCAAGGGCAAGGTCATCAAGATGGCCGACGTGCCCGATCCCGTCTTTGGTGGCGAGGTTCTGGGCAAGGGCTGCGCCGTGTGGCCCGAGGACGACCTGGTCTACGCCCCCTGCGACGGCAAGGTGACCGTCACCATGGGTCACGCCGTGGGCCTGCAGTCCGATAGCGGCATCGAGGTTCTGGTGCACGTTGGTGTCGATACCGTCAACATGAACGGCGACGGCTTCGAGGGCTTCGTCAAGGCCGACGACGTCGTGAAGGCCGGCCAGCCCATGCTCAAGATCGACCGCGCCAAGATCGCCGCTGCCGGTTACAAGGACTGCGTCGTTGTGGCTGTGTCCAACACCGCCGAGTTCGCCGACGTCGAGCTCGCCGTCGAGGCTGACTCCTCTGTCGCCGCCGGCGACGCCATCGTTAAGGTTGTCCGCAAGTAAGTTGCGACATCCATAGGGTGTTTTGGGGTGGTCGGATTGTCCGGCCGCCCTTTTTTATTGCACGGTCCGGATGCGTTTTATTGCACGTTGGGTGGACCGGCAAACCGTTCGGACGTCAAATCGAGCCGACTGCGCTTTTGCTTTGCCGAGGGTGTTCGTTAGCGGCTAGTATGGCCTTATTGTTACGACGTGCACCGTGTTGGGAAGCGCGGTGCCGCTTGTTGGGAGGAATGTCATGAAGAAGAAGCTGCTGCTTGCGCCCCTGATGGCTGTTTTGGTCGCGTGCGTGGTCTTGCTTTCCGGCTGCGGAGGCCCTTCGGTTGAGGAGCTCATCACCGAGGATCTTACGACGCAGTTTGACGAGGTCAAGAACGGTGGCGACGACTTCCTCGCCGGCCTGGAAGAGGCCTCGGGCGATGAGTTCGAGCAGCTGGGCATCGATCCCAAGGAGTACGCCAAGAGCTATCTCGAGGGCTTCGACTACAAGATCGGCGACGTGACGGTCGACGAGGACAAGGGCACCGCAACTGCCGAGGTCACCATCACCTGCAAGTCCATGAACCAGATCGTTGAGGATTTTGCCACCCAGTACCAGGAGAAGGTTACCGCACTCGATTCGATGCCTTCCGATGACGAGCTGTACAAGATGGCCGGCCAGGTTATGGTCGATGTGACCAAGGCTGCTAAGACCAAGGACACCACGGTCACCTTCAAGTACACCTGCAATGACGACGGTGAGTGGTCTGCCGACGATTCCGCAACCAACGAGATGATGAATGCCATGATGAGCTAACTAGTTACGCGGTTCTACGAACCGCGTAACGGCTCGACGCTGCAAACCCGCCAGAGCGGCAATCTGCCTTTCAATCGTCGGGCATGACCAGAAGGTCAATGCCCTCCTCTTTCAAGGCACCTTGCTCGCCCTGGCGGGTTTTCGCTGTCGTTTCCAAAACAACGGCGCTGCCGTCGCTGTTGCCTGCTACTCATTGGGGACAGACTTAAATAGGCGGCACATGGGGACGTTCCTTTTCTGCCAGCAGTTGGGGACACTCCTTGTATCAACGCCGCATCAAATGCTCGGGAAAATGCGAGCCGGTATTTGGGCGAATAGTGGGTCGCGGTTTCCGGATGGGGTGGGTTGCGGAAAGTGCGACCCGGAATATTGCTCCACAACGGGATGCCGTTTCCCCGATGGGGCTCAAGCGGAAAGCGCGTCCCATTCCGGAGCTCCAAAACGGGACGCGCTTTCCGCGCGACAGAATCGATACGGCTGTGTTGAGAGACGGCTCTGTTACTCGCCTAAGATAAGTGCCGTGAGCTCGTCTTGGGTGTCCACCACGTAGTCGGCGCCGGCGGCTTCGAGTTCTGCACGACCGCGGAAGCCCCAGGTGACGCCGGCGCTCTTAAGGCCGGCATTGTGACCGGTCAGGACATCGACATTGGAATCGCCCACGTAGAGTGTGGTTGCCGGGTCGGTCCCCAGCTCTTCCATCACGTGCAGCGTGAC
>CAKTUC010000101.1 GCA_934617135.1 uncultured Collinsella sp.
GGCGGCATCATCTATCAGGAGACCCGCCACTGGGAGCCCAGCCGCAAGCGCACCGTGGTCATGCGTGTGAAGGAGACTGCCGACGACTATCGTCTGTTCCCCGATCCCGACCTGGCGCCGTTCGATTTGGACGATGAGTTCATCGACCGCTGCCGTGGCGAGATCCCCGAGCTGCCCGATGCCAAGCGCGTCCGTTTTGAGGCCGACTTTGGCATTAAGACGGCCGACGCCGAGCAGATCGCCGGCGACCCCGAGTTTGCCGAGTTCTTTGAGGCCGCCGCTGCCGGCATGGCCGGCAAGGAGGCCCAGACGGTCGCAAACCTGCTGGTCAACGAGATGATTGCCTACCTTAAGGGCGCGGGCGTGTCGCTTGCCGAGTCCGGCATTGCGCCGGCTCAGGTGGCTGCCCTTGCCAAGCTGTTGGCGACCGATGCCATCAGCTCCAACCAGGCGCACGAGGTCTTTGAGGCCATGGCCCAGACCGGCGACGATCCCAACAAGATCGTCGACGAGCGCGGCATGCGTCAGGTGAGCGATGCCGGCGCGCTGCAGCCGATCGTGGACGAAGTACTGGCAAACTGTGCCGAGCAGGCGCAACAGTACCGCGACGGCAACCAGAAGGTCATCGGCTTTTTGGTGGGCCAGTGCATGAAGGCGAGCCGCGGCAAGGGAAATCCGAAGCTCTTCAACGAGTTGCTGAGAACGTCGCTCTCGTAGCCGCGAGGCCGGGGAAACCCCGAGCCGCCGGGGTGTTTCCTCCAAATTTCAAACAGTCCTATGCAAGACGAAGGCCACATTTAGTGGCCTTCTTTGCATGCGGAACTCATTTGGAGCAAACACCCCGGCGGCTCGGGGCTTCCCCGGCCAGACGACTCGGCCGTTCGGGTCAGGTGGGCTGATAGGAATAGAGTGAATGGGCGCGCCTTTGGCGCGTCCATTTTTTGAGGTGTGACAAAGGGACTGTCCCTTTGTCACATTGTTCTTTATATATGTTGGGAGCGCCAGGTGGTGGGGGTGGTGCCGGTGTGTTGCTTGAAAGCTTGGGCGAAGGCGGCTTGTTGGGGGTAGCCTAGACGCTCTGCCACCTGCGCTATCGTGAGCGCGCTATCTGCCAAAAGGTCCTGCGCCCGCTCCATGCGGCGTCTGCGAATGTAGGCACCCAGGGACTCGCCAGTTTGTGCCTTAAAGGTGGCGCATAGTTTGGAGCGGCTTGTGTAGAGCCTCTCGGCCACCTCGTTGATACCCACATGTCTGCCTTTGTCGAGCGCGCGCTCAACAAAGGCAGACGCTTCCTCGGCAATGGTCACGCTGGCGCGCGTGTCTGCCGCCTGCCGCGCCTGCTTGTGGGCCGCGCGCGAACAGGCGAGCTCCGCGACCATGGTCCCCACGATGCCCTGCATATAGACGTGTCCGCCTACGGTGCGGGCGCGGTCCTCGTTAATCCGGCGCAGCGTGTGGCAGATGGCGGACGTCGCCTCTTCGTGCCACGGTTCGGCAAACGCATCAAAGATTCCCGCAAACTCGGTGGGGTAGCGGTGTTCCAACTCGTCAAAATACCCGGGCAAAAAGAGCACCGAGCGCGAGTGATAGAGCTGCCCTGCAAACAGCGGGCTTAGCTCCTCGCCACAGTTATCCTGGATAAAGCTGCAAACGGCATTGTTTGGCCACGGTCCATGCAGGGGTTTAAGGTTCGCAGGCGTTATGCCAGCCTCGGGCATGCATGTAAGTGTGGGCGCGCTGACCTCGCTCACGCAGGCGTACGGCTCGGGTGTGTATTCGGCCAGGTACATATCGTGCGTCGGGGTAATGAAATGCTCCAGGACAATGCAGGCAGGGGAGAGAGGCATGATCCATGCGCGGCCGTGCGCCCGGTCGTTTGCCACCTCGCCGGTAAAGACGGCGCCCTTGCCGGTAAGCTC
>CAKTUC010000102.1 GCA_934617135.1 uncultured Collinsella sp.
AAGACCTTGCCGCGGGCGGCGCGCAGCTCGCAGCTCATCGCGTAGAAGAAGATCGGCTCCAGGAACGAACGCACGCTGGCAGGCACTTCGCCCACGCCGTACTCAAGCGCGTCGAGTACCATGATCGTGTCGGTGTGCGTGTTGAGGAACGCAAGCGCACGCTCCTCCATGGGGCGGCACTCGCCCGATCCGAGTTGCACAAAGTAGAACACGCCGGGCTCGGTAGCCTCGAAGGGGCCGTGGAAGTACTCGCCGGAGTGGATGTAGCAGCAATGCTGCCACTGCATCTCCATGAGCGAGCAGATGGCCATGGCATAGGTCTGGCTAAAGTTGGGGCCGGAACCCAGGATATAGAAGAACTCATGCTGCTGGCAGAGCTCGGCAAAGCGGACGCCCAGCTCGGCGTTGACCTTCTCGCGGGCAGCGGGCAGCAGCGCGTCCATCTGCTTAAGACCCTCGTACATGTCGGCGAGCGCCTCGTAGCCCTCCTGCTGGTCGAGCAGCTCGGCGGCGATCAGAGCGCCGATGCCCTGCGGCACCTCGGCCTGCGACACGCCCTCGCCCCACGGGTAGACCCAGGTGGTCCACTTGCCGTTGTCGATCTTGGAGCCCTCGCAGTCGGTCATGGCAACAACCTCGGCACCGGCCGCCAGCGCCATCTCGCAACCGTCGACGACCTCCTGCGTGTTGCCGCTGTGGCTACAGGCGATGACGAGCGACTTCTCGCCGAGGCTCTTGGGAGCCATCAGGCAGAACTCACGCGCCGTGTAGACCGTGGAGGTAAACGTGGTGGCCTCGCGCTTGAGCAGCTCGTTGGCCGGCATCAGGTCGATCATCGAACCGCCACAGGCGATCCAAAAGACGTTCTCGATCTTACCCTTGCGCTCGATGATTTCCTGGACCAGATCATGTGCGTTCATGCTGATGTTCCTCCCTGTGTGGCGGCCTTGAGCGACAGCAGCTCGTACCTGCGGTCGTTCTATGTTGTCCTATTTATACCACGCAAGCTCCCGCAGGTGAAGTCATTTCGGCAAATTTGTTCTATGTTGTTCTATCTATGGACGTTAGATGTCGAACACGTAGCGCGAGCCCACAATCTTTTGGCGGCCGAGCAGCAGGGGCCGCTCATCGGCGTCGGTAAAGTACGCCTCCATATAGAAGAGCGGCTCACCGACCGGCACCTCGAGCAGCGGGGCCGCCTGAGCATCGGCCAGTGCGATCTCCACGGTACAGGGGTCGGATTTGAGCGGCGCGCGGCCCGAATGCTCGGCAACGACCGCAAAGATCGAGTTGTCGGTGAGGTCCTCGTCGGCCAGCGTCTGCAGGTAGGGATGGTCGGCCAGCACAAAGGCGTTGTTCTCGAGCATGACGGGGATGCCGTCGGCCGTGCGCACGCGCTCGACCACGATGAGCTCGCAGCCGGGCCCCACGCCAAAGAACGCCGCATCCTCGTGCGTCGCCGCGACCACCGTGCGCGACACCAGGCGCGCTCCGGGCACCATATCGTTGGCAGCACAGCCCTCAGTAAAGCTCTGGACGTCACCCTTCTGGCGAATCTTGCGCTTGAGCTTGGGAGCGCACACAAAGGTACCCCTCCCCTGCTGGCGGTTGAGATATCCCGCACGCGACAGTTCCTCGATGGCACGGCGCACGGTGATGCGCCCCACGCCGTAGGACTTCGCGAGCTCCATCTCGGCAGGGATGCGCGAACCAGCAGGGTACACGCCGCGCGCGATCTCGCCCTTCAGGTCGTCCATGACCTGCTGGTACAGCGGCACGGCGGGCACGTCAGCGCGCTCGGAACGCTCAGTTTTGTTATCGGTTGCCATCGTTATGCTCCATCCCGTGCGTGCTCGGATTCAAACTCTTCAATCGCCGCCATAAACTGCTCGCCAAAG
>CAKTUC010000103.1 GCA_934617135.1 uncultured Collinsella sp.
TCCGGGACGCAGTTTCCGCTCCAAACAAAAGGCCCCGGCTCGCGATGGAGCCGGGGCCAAAGGCGCAGCGTATGCAGTTGATGTTGAGCACGAACAGCTCGTCAGTAATGGCCGTCCGCACTCTACCCTACCCGCGGTGACGGGCGCGGCTGTACGGCGTATCCACCATGGGCAGATCCGGACGCAGCTTGCCGTCAAACGCGCGATAGGCATTCTGCACGGCGGGCGCCGTGGGGATCGTTGCGATCTCGCCGATGCCCTTGCCGCCGTATGCCACGGGCAGCAACTCATCCTTCTCCACGTAGATGGCGTGGATATCCGGAATCTCGGGCGCACGGAACAGCCCGAGCGTGCCGTACCTGGCCTGGGGCACGCAGTCCTTGAGCGGCCAGTCCTCGGTAAGCGCATAGCCCATACCCATGAGCACGCCGCCTTCGATCTGGCCCTGGATCGAAATGGGGTTGACCACCTTGCCGGAATCGTGCGCGGCATAGACCTCGCTTACGCGACCGTTGTCGTCCAGGATGACCACATGCGTGGCAAAGCCGTAGCAGATGTGGCTCTTGGGGTTGGGGACGTCGGCACCCAGTTTGTCAGTCGGCTCCAGGTACACGTAGCCAAACTCGCATCCCTCGAGCGCCTTGATGGCGGCCGCGGGGTCCTGAGGATGCATACCCTGGCCGGCGACGAGTTCCTGCGTGCGCAGCTGATAGGCACGACCGTCGTCGTACTCGATCTTGACGCCGTCACCATGGGCGCTCACCGGGGCGGTAGGCGCAGGCTTGCCGGCCTCGATGCCAACCATGGCATCGCGCAGCAGGAAGGCGGCGCCGCGCACGGCCTCGCCGGTCACGACCGTCTGACGCGAGCCAGACGTGGTGCCGGAGTCGGGAGCGTTCTCGGTGGAGCACTCGCCGTTGGCGATGCAGCTCAGCGGCAGACCACAGGCCTCGGCAACGTCCTGCAAAAAGACCGTGTTGCAGCCCTGGCCGATATCGGACGTGGCGGCGTAGACCACGGCACGACCATTCTCAACGCGAATCTTGCAGCGACCGGCATCGGGCAGGCCCACGCCCACGCCGGCGTTCTTCATAGCGCAGGCGATGCCGGCGTGGCCGGGATGCGCGTAATAGGCATCCTTGACCTCGAGCAGCGTCTCCTTCAGCGCCGTGGAGCAGTCGGCAATCTGGCCGTTGGGAAGCACCTCGCCCGGCTCAATCGCGTTCTTGTAGCGAATCTCCCACGGATCCAGGCCGACCTTCTCGGCCAGCAGGTCGATCAGGCTCTCGAGCGCAAACTCGGACTGACACACGCCAAAGCCGCGGAAGGCACCGGCCGGCGGGTTGTTGGTGTAGTAGCCAAAGCCGCGTATGTCGGTGTTCTGGTACTTGTAGGGGCCGACGGCATGCGTGCAGGCGCGCTCGAGCACCGGGCCGCACAGCGACGCGTAGGCGCCGGTGTCAAAGTTGATCTCGCAGTCCAGGCCGGTAAAGTTGCCCTCGGCGTCGCAGCCCAGCGTAAAGGTGCCGTCCATGGCGTGGCGCTTGGGATGGAACGCGAGCGACTCGGCGCGGGTGAGCTTGCACTTTACAGGACGCTGGAGCTTATAGGCAGCAAGCGCAGCCAGGTGCTGGACGGACACGTCCTCCTTGCCGCCAAAGCCGCCGCCCACGAGCATGGTCTCGACGACCACGCGCTCAGGCTCGTTGTCCCAGCCAAACATGTGGGCGCACTCTTTGCGCGTGTCGTAGGCGCCCTGGTCGGTCGACTGCACCTTGACGCCGTT
>CAKTUC010000104.1 GCA_934617135.1 uncultured Collinsella sp.
TCGGGGTTCTAAACGAAGGAGACGATCGCGATGAGTAACAAGAAACTGCCCGAGAATGCAACCAAGACTGAAGGCGCCGAGCTCGCTCGCCGTGGAAGGGGCGAAATATCCACCGCAACGGCGGTGCCTCACGTGAGCTATGACGATCTGCGCCATGCCGATCGTATTGTCATTGACGGCCTTGAGGTTTTTGCCAACCATGGCGTGTATCCCGAGGAAAACGCGCTGGGTCAGAAGTTCATCGTGTCCTTGGTGCTCTATGCCGACCTGCGTGCAGCGGGGGAGCACGATAACCTGGACGCCTCGATTGACTATGGCTCGGTGTGCCACGATGTTGATGGCTATCTGCGCGAGCATACGTTTAAACTCATCGAGGCGGCAGCCGAGGGGACGGCCCAGATGCTGCTGCGCCGTTATCCCTCGCTGCTTGGTGTGCGCATAAAGCTCGATAAGCCGTGGGCTCCTGTTGGCCTGCCCCTGGCAAGCTGCGGCGTCGAGATCGAGCGCGTGCGCTAACCGGTTCTAATACGTCTCTATGGGTGGCTGCTTGAGCCGCTGCGACAGAGCTCTATTGTTGGGGCAGTACGTGTCGAGCAAGGCGTGGAACCGCTGATCATGGCTTGGCTCGAGCAAGTGGACGAGCTCGTGGGCGACAACCATGTCGAGGCATTCGACGGGGTAGGCGGCGAGCTCGCGTGCGATGCGAATGGCGCCGGATTTGGGCGTGCATGAGCCCCAGCGCGTTTTCATGCTGCGTACGGAAATGCGGGAAACGGCGACACCCATTGCGATTTCGTATGCGTGCACCATATCGCGCAGCGCCGATGTGACCTCGGACGTATAGAGCTGGTCGATGTGGGCTTGGAGCTCGTCGGACGTTAGGCCGTCGAGGATTGCGCGCCGCTTGACCTGCGGGCCTTCGCCCGATTCGTCGGTACCCATAAAGCTTGCGAAGGTAGTCTGCTTGGGTCGCGGTGCGGGTGATGCAAAGTTGTGGTCGAGTGCGTCCTGTACCGTAATGGGCTTGCCCCAAAGCGCAATGATGGACGAGGGGTTGAGCGGCTCTCGCGCCGTCGCCTGACGCTGTTCGCGCTGGGTAAGCCGGCCGATAATCCATGCACTGTTGCGCTTCACAAACGCTTCGATACGCTTGCGGCTGGCGCCGAGCGGTGCGCTAGCGTGGACCTCACCGCTCGATGTGACGCGTAGGTTGAAGTTCTTGACGCGCTTTTTGGTAACGACGACGGGGATGGGCGTCCCATCCGGTCGGGGTACGGAAATCGTGAATTGCTGCGTCAAAAGTTATCCTTCAGATTGGGTGGCGGGTCGGCATGTCGATCGCTCGGCATGCCGACCCGCTCAAGGGATGTGAAATTAATTGCGCTCTTAATAGCGCTCGAAGAAGGCGAGCGCGTTGTCGCTGCAGAGCTTCTGCATCACGGTCTTGCCAAAGTGCTTGGAGAGCATGTTCTGGAATTCGGGCATCTTGCTGGCATCAGAGAGGAAGTCGGGTACCTTGGCGCCGTCCCAGTCGCCGCCGAGTGCGATGACATCTTCGCCGCCCAGGTCGAGCCAGTGCTCGATATGTGCCGCTAGCTGGTCGAAGGTGACGTCTGCGGCGGTCTCGTCGGTTGCGTCGTTGG
>CAKTUC010000105.1 GCA_934617135.1 uncultured Collinsella sp.
TTATAAGCAGGGCGGTCGCAGTGATTCTCACATGCGTATTGGCCTTCGGCTCCGCGGTCTGCTTCGCCGCGGACAGCACCGAGAGTGCAGACGCAAAGAAGTATTATGATTACGGCACATATGTGCTTCTGGGCGACAGCGTCGCCAGCGGTCACAACGACCTTGTGTATGTGGATTCTGAGTTCAAGCGCGTTGAAAATTCATACGGCGCGTATGTTGCCGATGCTCTCGGAGTGAATTATGTTCCGATGGCCTGCCCCGGATTCAGGACGATAGATATCCGCTATATGCTCGAGGACGATTATCCGGGCGACGATTATCTTTTCCACGATTCTCATAACCCCGAGGTCATGAAATCGAGGATCCCCGAGTATCGCCGCGCAATTTCACAGGCGGGTCTTATTACCCTCGGTGTCGGCGGAAACGATTTCGGCACTTATCTCACATGGGTCATCGCCGATATTCTCGAAAAAGAGGGCACTTGCAGCAAGTATGTCAAGGCTCTGCGCGATCTTCTCAAGGAGAACGGCATAGTCAACGATAAGCTTGACAAAATAGTTGAGCTCGCTAAGATTACCGACGCAATGCCCGAGCTTATCAGAGTTCTCCCGCGTGCGCTTAAATACGGGCTCGAAAACTTCTTTGAGAACTGGAACCATGTCATTGAGGATATATATGCTCTGAATCCCGACGTTCAGCTTATGGTTATCGGAATGTTCGACACGAGCGTCAAGAGCGACGACGGAGCGACAGACACCGAGGAGAACAAGGATGACAGCCAGAGCATCAATCTCGGACAAATGGTCGTCGATATAGCGAACAAGCCGATGAAAGAGGGCGCCGAGAAATACGGCTATATCTTTGTCGATACAACGGGCACGACTTGCGACACATACCATCCGAACGCAGCGGGCCACAGACATATCGCCGACAGAATCCTTGACGCTCTGCCCGATGCAAACTTCCCGTTTACGGATGTCGCGTCCGATTCGGAGTATTACGATGCAATCGAGTTTATGTTCAGAAAAGGCTACATGGCGGGCACTTCCGAGACGCAGTTCAGCCCCGATTCCGCGCTGACAAAGTCGGCTCTTGTTCAGGCGCTTTACGGCATGGCCGGCTCGCCCGAGGTCAATACCGAGAACATTTCATTTGCCGATCTCGACAGCTCGGATCCTGCGTTTAAAGCCGCAGTGTGGGCTGTCGGCAACGGAATAGTCAAAGCGTCCGACGGCAAATTTGAGCCGGACAGCGAAGTAAGCATCGCCGATTTCGGCCTTACGATGATTCGCTTCTCCGCAAAGGTCGATTTCAACCTGAAGAGGGTAGTAAAGACCGTTTCGATGTCGTTCAATCTTGCCCTTGAGAACAAGTTTATGATTATCAAGAGATCTATAACCCGTGCCGGAGCCGCGCAGAAGCTCGCCGGATATCGCTATTATTGATAGAAGTAGGGTACCGTAAATAAAACAAAGCGGAGAGCTCAAGAGGGTTCTCCGCTTTTGTGATATATAATTGTTATCCCCTCGCTGCTTTCGGGCAGAGAGGGGATGTTTTTTACAAATCAATTGCGGTGGTTGTTTATGACCAATCTCACTATCTGCTTTTCTTCATCATTCAAGAATCTA
>CAKTUC010000106.1 GCA_934617135.1 uncultured Collinsella sp.
GCGATACGCCCGAGGTGCTGCCCTATATCGATATCCCCGTGCAGCACTGCGACGCGCGCATCCTCAAGGCCATGCGCCGCTCCGGCTCGCGCCAGGAGCTCGAGGACCTGTTCCGTGACCTGCGCGAGCGCATCCCCGGCATCGTGATCCGTTCCACCGCCATGGTCGGTTTCCCGACCGAGACCGACGATGAGTTCCGCGACCTCATCGACTTTATGGACACCGTGGGCTTCGACTACACGAGCGTCTTTGCCTACTCGCAGGAGGAGGGCAGCCTGGCCGCCAAGATGGAAGGTCAGGTCGACGAGGAGATTAAGCTCGAGCGCGCCCAGGAGGCCATGGATTTGGCCGAGTCGCTTGGCTTTGCCGCGACCGCCGCGCACGTGGGGGAGCGCGCCCAGGTGATCGTCGACGGTATCGAGGAGACCGAGGACGGAGCCGAGCTGATCGGTCACGCCTGGTTCCAGGCGCCCGATTCCGATGGCGCGGTGCATCTGGACGCCAGCGAGGCGTCCGTGGGCGATATTCTGACGGTCGAGTTTACCGATAGCTTCTGCTACGAGCTTATCGGTCATGTTGTGGAGTAGGAGAGCGTCGTGGCTAACGAGAGCAATAAGGAACTGACGAGTGTTTGGACGCCCGCCAACATCGTGACGTGCGTGCGCATCGTCTTTATTCCGGTGTTCATGATCGTGTCGGCCCTGTCCCACACGAGCGTTGCCGGTACAGATTGGAGCACCTTCGACGGCCCGCTCGCTGCCGCCGCCTTTATTCTGTATGTCATCCTGTCGTGCACCGATAAAGTTGACGGCTATCTGGCCCGATCGCGCAACGAGATTACCGACTTCGGTAAGTTTTTGGATCCCATTGCCGATAAGCTGCTCGTGTTTTCGGCCTTGCTGCTGTTCTTGGACTTTGGTGCCGTTAGCGTGTGGTCTGTGTTTATCATCCTGTTCCGCGAGCTGTTGGTGAGCGCTCTGCGCATGGTCGCGAGCGCTGCCGGCGTGGTCGTTGCGGCCGATAAGCTCGGAAAGTACAAGACGGCGACTACGATGGTTTCCATCTGCGGCTATCTGTGCGTCTTTGCGATGGCCGGCTTGCACCTTGGCCCGGTGGCACTGACGCTCGGCATCTACTCGGTGTCGCGCTTCCTGTACGCCGTTGCCGTTGTCCTGACCGTTATCTCGGGCGCCCAGTACTTCTGGAACTGCCGCAAGATCGTCTTTTCGGTCTAGGCCCTGGTAGGCATGACGGAATCATTTGAGCAGATTGCCGCGCACAATGAAGAGCTTGCACGCGATATTGTCGAGCGTGCAAGCGTTCGTGGTGTGACGGTTTCGACGGCTGAATCTCTGACAGCGGGTATGATCGCCTCGACGATCGCCGATATCCCGGGTGCCTCGGCGGTGCTGCGCGGCGGTGCGGTGACGTACTGCGACGAGATTAAGCATCGTGTGCTCGGCGTTGAGCAAGAGACGCTCGACCGTTATACCGCGGTGTCGTATCAGACGGCACGCGAGATGGCTGCCGGTTCGCTGGAGCTGTACCAGAGCGATATTGCCGTGAGCGCGACGGGCTATGCCGGCCCCGGTGGAGGCACCGAGGACGATCCGGCTGG
>CAKTUC010000107.1 GCA_934617135.1 uncultured Collinsella sp.
GCGGCTTGGGAATGAAATCCGAGGTCGAGACCGTGATGCGCACGCCGCGGGATTTGTTCACCGCGTTCTGCTTCCACGTCCACAGAACCTTTTTGGCCAGCTCCGCGATGCCGAGGACATCCTCGTCCGTTTCCGTCGGCAGACCGAGCATGAAATACAGCTTCACGCCGTTCCATCCGCCGGAAAAGGCCACGCGGCACGATTCGATCAGATCCTCCTCGCGGACGTTTTTGTTGATGGCGTCGCGCAGGCGCTGGCTCCCCGCCTCCGGCGCAAAGGTCAGTCCGCTCTTGCGGACCTTCTGCACCCGGCTCATGATCTCCAGCGAAAAGTTGTCCGCCCGCAGACTCGGCAGCGACAGCGAGATGTCCCGCGGCTGGCAGTAATCGAGCAGACCGTCGCAAAGCTCGGACAGGCCGCGGTAATCGCTCGTGGACAGGCTGGACAGATTCAGCTCCTGATAGCCGGAATTCGTCAGCGCCGCCTTTCCCAGCTCCAGCGCCTTTTCCACGCTGCGGCTGCGCACCGGGCGGTAGGTATAGCCCGCCTGGCAGAAGCGGCAGCCGCGGATGCAGCCGCGGAACAGCTCCAGCGAGATGCGGTCGTGCACGATCTCCGTGGAGGGAACGATCGGCTTTGTCGGATAGTAGCAGTCGTCCATGTCCTCGATGATCCGCTTGCGCACCCGGGCCGGCGCGCCCTGCGTCGGCGTCAGGGATGCAAGCGTCCCGTCGGGCTTATATTCGACCTGGTACAGCGACGGCACATAAACGCCCTCGATCTGCGCGGCCGCGCGCAGAAAGCGCTCCTTTGTCCAGTTCTCGGCCTTCGCCCGGCGGTACAGCCGCACGACGTCCGGGTCCATGGCCTCGCCCTCGCCCAGAAAGCACAGATCGAAGAAATCCGCCATCGGCTCGATGTTGCACACGCAGGTGCCGCCGCACACGACCAGCGGCGACAGCGACGTGCGCTCCGCCGCGCGCACCGGGATGCCGCCCATATCGAGCATGTCCAGCGCCGTGGTGTAGGCCATCTCATAGCCGAACGAGAAGCCGACCATGTCGAAATCACAGAGCGCGTCGCCGGACTCCAGCGCCCACAGCGGGATATCTGCCCGGCGCATTTCCTCCGCCATATCGCCCCAGGGCGCGAACACACGCTCGCACCACACGCCGTCCATCTCGTTGAGCACGCCGTAAAGAATGCGCAGGCCGAGATTGGACATACCGATCTCGTAGGCGTCCGGGAAGCACAGCGCGAAGCGCACGTCCACCGACGCCTTGTCCTTTATCACCTGATTGTATTCCCCGCCGGTATAGCGGGCCGGACGCTGCACCCGCCGCAGCAGCGCGTCCATTTTATCTGTCATTTCCATAAGGGGTATTTTAACGCATCGACGGGAAATTGACAAGAGCCGCGAGATAAATACCTGCGGCGGCCGCCGCAGGCGAATGCAGCCGCAGCCCCAGCGCCGCGATCCCGGCCGCGCAAAGACAGCCCGAAACGCGCAGGATAACGTCCGCCGCGCGCAGCGAGGTCATGCCGGAAATGAGCAGCCACGCGATGCGCCCGCCGTCCAGCGGCAGCGCCGGCAGAAGATTGAAGCCCG